>CABUQY010000006.1 GCA_902493915.1 uncultured Collinsella sp. | reverse complement strand
GCTCCAGGCGCGCTCCTTTAACGAACAACTTGCCGGCGAGGCCACCGAGCTTCCCGCCGACCAGATCGAGCCCTACGATCAGCAGCTTATCTTTGACCGCGACCCCATGATGAGCTGGGTCGAAATTCCCTCCATCGACGTTAGCATGCCCATCTACCACGGCACGAGCGAGGAAGTCCTTATGGCGGGCGTCGGGCACCTGGAGGGCACGAGCCTGCCGGTGGGCGGCGCCTCGACGCATTGCGTGCTCACCGCGCACTCGGGCATGCGCAACCTGAGCATGTTCGACGACATTCACTCGCTGGAGCCCGGCGACCTGGTGCTGCTGCACACCATGAACAAGACACTCGCCTACAAGATGGTGGACTCCGAGGTCGTGCTGCCCGAGGAGATGGAGTCGCTGACCATCGAGCCCGGCGCCGATAAGGTGACGCTCGTCACCTGCACGCCCTATGGCGTGAACGACCATCGCCTGCTGGTGCATTGCGTGCGCACCAAGTACAACAAGAAGGACGTCGACAAGCAAAAGTCGCTGGCCGGCCGCCACTGGGGCAAGCGCGAATTCGCCGTGCTCATCGTGGTCGTGGCCATTGTGCTGTTGCTGCTGGACATCGTGATCCACGCGGTCCGCAAGCTCCGCAAGGCCAAGGCCTCGGCATAAGGCATCGTTCAGAACCACCACAAAGGGGACAGGCACCTTTGTGGTGGTTGGGGCTTCCAAACCATCACAACATTCGATGAAAATCGCGATTTTGGCGAAAAGTGTCGAATGTTGTGATGCTTTTCGCTGTGGGCGGGATGGTCTTCGTTGTGGGCGGGACGGTTTTCGCTATGGACGGTGCGGTTTCGCTGCAGAACTGCCGGCCCGTCGCCTGCCAATCCACCGCCCTCGTTACGTTTTCGCTGCATTTGGGTAAAGCGCCTGCTCCAAGCCGGCGTTGCCCTGTATACTAGAGCGGTTTAACTGTTATGCGGAAGGGAGCGCCTATGGCACTCAGCGAGAAAGACGTGCGCGGCATCGCCGAGTACGCAAAGATCGCACTGACCGATGACGAGCTCACCCAGATGACGTCCTACATGAACGACGCCGTCCAGATGCTCGAGCCCGTCTTGCAATATGACTTGCCCGACGTGGAGCCCACGTTCCATCCCATCGGAAGCCTGTCCAACGTGATGGGCGACGACCTGCGCGAGCCCGAGCGCGACCTGCCGCTCGACGTTGCGCTGGAAAACGCCGGCAGCGCGCGCGACCGCTACTTCCGCGTGCCGTCCATTTTGGGAGAGGGGGAGAGCGAGTAATGGCGCAGAGCTTCGATTTCCTTACCGCCGCCCAGATCGCCGCGGGCGTTGCCGCCGGCGACTTTACCGCTACCGAGGTGGCCCAGGCCTCCCTTGCCGCCATCGAGGCGCGCGAGGGCGGGGTCCAGGCGTTCCTGCAGGTGTCGCCCGAGCTCGCGCTCGAGGCCGCTGCGCGCGTGGATGCCGACCGTGCCGCCGGAAAGTCGCTGCCCCCGCTCGCAGGCGTGCCGCTGGCCATCAAGGACAACATGAACCTCGTGGGCACACGTACCACCTGTGCTTCCCGCATGCTCGGGGATTACCAGAGCGTCTACACCGCCACCTGCGTTCAGCGCATGCTCGACGCCGGCTGCCTGCCCATGGGCAAGGCCAATATGGACGAGTTCGCCTTTGGTAGCTCTACCGAGAGCTCGGCGTTCCACCGCACCAACAACCCCTGGGATACCGAGCGCGTGCCCGGCGGCTCCTCGGGCGGCTCCGCTGCCGCCGTCGCCGCTGGCGAGGTCGCGCTTTCGCTGGGCTCGGACACCGGCGGCTCCATCCGCCAGCCGGCGTCGCTGTGCGGCGTGGTGGGCTTTAAGCCCACGTACGGCGCTGTGAGCCGTTACGGCGTGGTTGCCTTTGGCTCATCGCTCGACCAGGTGGGTCCCTTCGGTCGAACGGTCGAGGATGTCGCGCTGGCCATGAACGCGCTCACCGGTGCGGGCCACGACCCGTACGACTGCACCAGCCAGGATTGCGCCGTCGACTTTACCGAGCACCTCGACGACAGCATCGAGGGCAAGCGCGTGGGCATCATCCCTGCGTTTATGGAGGCCGAGGGCTTGACGCCCGAGGTCAAGGCCGCTGTTCAGCGCGCCGCCCAGGAGCTGCAGAACCAGGGCGCCGAGCTGGTCGAGGTCGACCTGCCGCACCTGGACGCCGCCATCGCCGCCTACTACGTCATCGGTCCGGCCGAGGCGTTCTCCAACCTGGCACGTTTCGACGGCATTCGCTACGGCTATCAGGAGGAGGGCTGCGCCAACCTGTCCGACCAGAGCTCGCTGTCGCGCGCCCACGGCTTTGGCGCCGAGGCCAAGCGCCGTCAGATGCTCGGCGCCTACCTGCTGAGCTCGGGCGTGTACGACAAGTACTACTACGCTGCGCAAAAGGCCCGCACGCTCATCACGCAGGACTACGACGCCGCGTATGCCAAGGTGGACACGATCCTCATACCTGCCTCGCCGCGCACGGCCTTTAAGTTTGGCGAGATCAGCGACCCCACGCAGATGTACCTGTCCGACCTGTACACCATTTCGCTCAACATTTGCGGCAACGGTGGCATCTCGGTGCCGCTGGGCCTGGGCGAGGACAGCAAGCTGCCCGTTTCTGCCCAGCTGGTGGGACCTGCCTTTAAGGACCGTCAGCTGCTCACGTTTGCCCGCGCCCTGGAGCGCGGCTTTGCCGATGCCGCCACGGATGCGCCCGCGCTTTCCGTCGCGCCCGATTTTGCCGGGAAGGGAGGCGAGCTGTAATGAAGGAGCTTTCCGAGGTCCTGCAGGATTGGGAGGCCGTGATTGGCTTGGAGATCCACACCGAGCTCACCGCACTCGACACCAAGATGTTCTGCAACTGCAAGCTCAGCCACGATGACGAGCCCAACGCCAACGTGTGCCCGGTGTGCCTGGGCCTGCCCGGCGCCCTGCCGGTGCCCAACAAGCGCGCCATTGAGAGCATCGTCAAGGCGGGTCTGGCAACCAACTGCGAGATCCAGCGTCACTCGATGTTCTACCGCAAGCATTACTTCTATCCCGACATGGCCAAGAACTTCCAGACCACGCAGGGTCCGGTCGCCTTTGCCATGTACGGTCACCTGGATCTTGACGTGACCGGTCGCGGCGCCGCCGAGCGCCCCGACTGCGCGTTTGGCGAGGCCGAGGCCCAGAGTCTGGCGAGCGCCTCGGCCAACGCCGAGGGCCTGTCCACGTCTATGTCGTCGACCATGCGCGAGGGTAACCAGCGCGCCGGCCACCTGGCCAGCTATGACGCGTCCAACCTGCAGATGCCCGAGCGTCGCGAGGACGGTTCCTACACGGTACCCATCCGCATTCTGCGCATCCACATGGAGGAGGACGCCGCCAAGATGGTCCACGTGGGCGGCGCCGAGGGTCGCATTACCGCCGCGGCCGAGTCGCTCGTCGACTACAACCGCTGCGGCACGCCGCTGATCGAGCTTGTTACCGAGCCCGACCTGCGCACGCCCGAGGAGGCACGCCTGTTTATGGAGAAGCTCCGTCGCATCTTTGTGACGCTGGGCATCTCCGACTGCTCCATGGAGAAGGGCTCCATGCGCTGCGACGGCAACGTGTCGCTGCGTCGCCGCGGCGAGACCAAGCTGGGCACCAAGACCGAGCTCAAGAACCTCAACTCGTTTAAGAGCCTGCACGACGGCCTTGCCTACGAGATCTGCCGCCAGGCCGAGGTGCTCGAGGAGGGCGGCATCATCTATCAGGAGACCCGCCACTGGGAGCCCAGCCGCAAGCGCACCGTGGTCATGCGTGTGAAGGAGACGGCTGACGACTATCGTCTGTTCCCCGATCCCGACCTGGCGCCGTTCGATCTGGATGACGAGTTCATCGACCGCTGCCGTGGCGAGATCCCCGAGCTGCCCGATGCCAAGCGCGCCCGTTTTGAGGCCGACTTTGGCATTAAGACGGCAGACGCCGAGCAGATCGCCGGCGATCCCGAGTTTGCCGAGTTCTTTGAGGCCGCCGCTGCCGATATGGCCGGCAAGGAGGCTCAGACGGTCGCGAATCTGCTGGTCAACGAGATGATCGCCTACCTTAAGGGCGCGGGCGTGTCGCTTGCCGAGTCCGGCATCGCGCCGGCTCAGGTGGCGGCGCTTGCCAAGCTGCTGGCGACCGATGCCATCAGCTCCAACCAGGCGCACGAGGTCTTTGAGGCTATGGCCCAGACCGGCGACGACCCCAACAAGATCGTCGACGAGCGCGGCATGCGTCAGGTGAGCGATGCCGGCGCGCTGCAGCCGATCGTGGACGAGGTGCTGGCAAACTGTGCCGATCAGGCGCAGCAGTATCGTGACGGCAACCAGAAGGTTATCGGCTTTTTGGTGGGCCAGTGCATGAAGGCGAGCCGCGGCAA
Organism: uncultured Collinsella sp.; assembly: GCA_902493915.1. Lineage (GTDB taxonomy): Bacteria > Actinomycetota > Coriobacteriia > Coriobacteriales > Coriobacteriaceae > Collinsella. Next base: position 31,581 of record CABUQY010000006.1, on the reverse strand, counting down.
GGGCAACCCGAAGCTCTTCAACGAGTTGCTGAGAACGTCGCTCTCGTAAGCGGGAACCGAGGGGCCGGGCGCAGGGCCTTGCCTCTCAATTTCGGACAGTCCTGACTCACGACGGAGGCGCCACTGGCGCCTCCTGTTCGTGCGGAACTCATTGAGAGGCAAGGCCCTGCGCCCGGCCCCTCGGTTCCGTGACGACTCGGCCGTTCGGGTCAGGTAGGCTGAATGGAATAGAGTGAATGGGCGCGCCGTTGGCACGCCCATTGTTTTTTTGAGGGGAACTCATTTTGAGCAAGCACCCGCCCTGCCGGGGCTCCCGGGTTCCGTGACGACTCGGCCGTTCGGGTCAGGCGGGGCTGAATGGAATTTGGTGATGAGGGCGTCGTTGGCGCCCTCGTTTTTGTGGATGTGGCGCAGGGGCGGTTCCCTTGGTCATATCGCGCCTCAAGATTTCCAAAAAGTTAACCTTTGTTGACCTCAATAGTTAGATAAACTAAACTATTTTCTAAAAGTGTGCTCGAGCAAACTTATTTACTCGGGTGCTGAGGCACCGTGCCGCGTCCAATGCGGCAAAAGGGAGAAGCAACATGAAGAAGTCGACGTTCAATACCCTGCTTGTCGGTGGCGGTTTTCTGCTTGGTACGGCCGGCATCAAGCTGCTCACCAGCGCTCCGGTAAAGAATGTCTGCGTGCAGGGCATCGCGTGCGGCATGCGCGTCAAGAACTGCTACCAGGACATGGTCGAGCAGGCCAAGGCTAATGTCGACGACATGGTTGCCGAGGCTGCCTACATCACCCAGAGCGAGGCCGCTGCTGACGAGGCAGCCGAGTAACGTTCCCAGGCACAAACTATGAGATTCTCGATTATTAGCGAGATCCCCGGCAGGACCCGTCTTCAATTGGCGGGTCCTGTGCCAGAGAGCGATCTCGATGCACTTCTTAAGCTTGGCGGCGAAATCGACGGCGTGCGCAAAGTGCGCGTATATGGCCGTATTGGCCAGATGGCGCTCGAATATGACGAGCAGTGTCGTGCGAGCGTGCTCGACGCCTTGGGCGCACTCGATGCTCAAGCCATCGCCGATGCCAAGTCGGGTTACATGATGCAACTCGAGCCGCGCAAGCACAAACTCGTTATGGACCTGGCGACACTCATCGGCGCCCATTACGCGCGTCGCTGGTTCTTGCCGACGCCTCTGCGTGCGGTGTTTGTCGTGGCCGGTTACATGACCTTTTTGCGCGCCGCTCTCCACGAGCTCTCGCAGCCGCGCCTGACCGTTCCCGTGCTCGACGCTTCGGCCATCGGTATCTCGTTTGTCAAACGTGATGTCGATACCGCGGGCCAGACGATGTTCCTGCTCAACGTGGGCGAGCTGCTCGAGGACTACACCCGCGCCATGAGCGAAAACGAGCTCATCAACTCGCTGCTCGATGTGCCCGACAAGGCGCAAAAGGTCGTCGGCGACACTGAGGTGAGCGTTGCCGCCACCGAGCTTGAGCCCGGCGACTTGGTCGCTGTTCGCACCGGCATGTCCATCTGCATCGACGGTGTGGTTGAGCAGGGGAGCGCCATGGTTAACCAGGCGACCCTGACCGGCGAGCCGCTTGCCGTCGAGCGCAGCGCAGGCGACGATGTGTTTGCTGGAACTGTCGTCGAGGACGGCAGCATCTTGGTGCGCGTGCGCGCCAACACGGCTCAGACCAAGCTGCGCTCGATCGTCTCGCTCGTGCAGGCGGCCGACTCGCTCAAGTCTGAGGGCCAGTCGCACATGGAAGACCTCGCCAACAAGATCGTCCCGTGGAACTTCCTGCTCGCGGGCCTTGTCGCTCTCACCACGCGTAGCCTCATTAAGACCTCGGCGGCGCTGATGGTCGACTACTCGTGCGCACTCAAGCTCACGGGTTCCGTTGCCGTCATGACCGCTATGAGCGATGCTGCCAAGATGGGCGTGATGGTCAAGGGCGCCAAGTACTTTGAGTCGTTTGCCAAGGCCGATACCATTGTCTTTGATAAGACCGGCACGCTGACCGAGGCGCAGCCGCGTCTGGCTTGCGTGCTGACGACCGATGACTGGAGTGAGGACGAGGTCCTGCGCCTTTCCGCTTGCTTGGAGGAGCATTTTCCGCATCCGGTGGCGCGCGCTGTGGTCAATGCGGCACGCGAGCGCGAGCTCGAGCATCGCGAGCGCCATGCCGCCGTCGAGTACATCGTGGCACACGGCATCGCTTCGTCCATCGAAGGGCGTCGCGCAATCATCGGTTCAGCGCACTTTGTATTCGAGGATGAGGGCGCGCAGCTCGAGTCCGACATCAAGGAGCGCATCGAGTCCCAGATGCAGGGCTTGTCGCCGCTGTACCTGGCGGTCGACGGCACGGTCGTTGGCGTGCTCGGTATCGAGGATCCGCTCAAGCCCGGCGTGCGCGAGGCCATCGCCGACCTGCATGCGCTGGGCGTCAAGCACGTGGTCATGCTCACGGGCGACTCCGAGCGCACGGCCGAGCGCATTGCGCGAGAGGCGGGCGTCGACGAGTTTAAGGCCGAGCTGCTGCCCGAGGACAAGTACGCCTATGTGGAGCGCATTAAGAGCGAGGGGCGCCATGTTGCCATGGTGGGCGACGGCGTCAACGATTCGCCGGCGCTCGGTTTGGCCGACGTGGGCCTGGCGATGGGTGGCGGAAGCGACATCGCCAAGGAGGTCGCCGATATCATCCTGACCGACACGGATCTCGCCGCGATTGTGCGCCTGCGCCGAATGAGTCAGGGGCTTATCGACCGTCTGACGAGTTCGTATTCCAAGGTGATGCTCACCAACTCGGCGCTCCTGGCGCTGGGCATTACCGGCGCGATTACCCCGCAGGCATCGTCGCTGCTGCACAACGGCTCGACGATTGCCTACAGCCTGAGCAACGCGAAGGCTTACCTGCGTTAGCGCTTTCAATTGAGTATATGGCCTGCATTCGGGCGGCACCGCAGCCGCCAGGGTGCAGGCCTTTTTAGGCAAATGCAGCTTTGATGGCGGGACTTTCTGCGAGCTGCTCGGCTGCCTTTTCGTCGGAGCTGGCGAGTGCTGCCAGACTGCGGTAGACCCACTCGTTGACCTGGGTGTTCTTGACGCCTGCGGTCTGCATAAGGGCGCCTACCTCGCGGATTGCTGCGAGCAGATCGGCTTTGGGGCCCGCGAGCTCGACCTCGATGCCGTGGTAGGCGGCCACGCCGCGGTTCTCGCTCACGTGGTCGATAAAGCCCTCGACGGTCTCAAGCTGCTGGGCGAGAGCCGCATCATCGTCAGCGTCCAGCGCGACGAGTGCGTTCGATACCGTGAGGGCGGGATGTCCGCAGGGGACAAAGCCCTCGATGACATCCATAGCTTCGGTAATGGTTGAGCCCAGGCCTGCGAGGGCATTGACGAGTTGCTGCTTGGTATCCATAACGGTCCTTTCGACGGGTCAATTTTGCTTGGCGAAAATATACGTGACGCAATCGGTAGCAAAAGTGTGAAGTGCGGCGCACATTGGGGTCTTCACAGCTCGTGCATAGAACAGCTGTCCGCTTTCAGAACGTGGTAAGATAACACTCCACAAGCGGGGCTCGCCCTGCATGTTCCTTGAAAAGTCGACGGGTGTTGGGTGCTCGTGCCCAACGCCATCCAGACTTTCCCGACATTCGGGGGCGACTGGTTTCGACACGATAGCTCTGAGAGAGGAAGCAAGCCGAGGTCTCCTCGCCTCGTTAAACAGGGGTACCGTCAAATTGAATTGACAACAACTCTTCTTTTGAGCCTATGGCTCTCGCTGCTTAGTTTATAGCGGCGCGTCAACCCGGTGATTTCCCCGACACCGGCGCGACGTCATTTTAGGGGAATGCTCCTGCGCACGTAATCGGTATGGCGCAGGCTAAGACCGAACCGGTTAGGACGCCGCGAGCGTGTCGCCGCGCGCAAAGCGTCCGAGACTAAACCAGCGACTGAGCTTGGAGATGCCAATCAGGGGGCTTTCGTGGACCGGAGTTCGATTCTCCGCGCCTCCACCATAAGTAACAGGCAGGTAGATATTTATATCTACCTGCCTTTTTATTTCTAGTCCGTACCGCGGAGAATCGAACTCTGTGCAGGGCGCGGGCGTAAAGAAAACGCGTAAGCGTTTTTAGCCCGCGGGCGAGGACGCCGACAGGCGGCCGAAGCCGGTGCGTATTTGCGAAGCAAATACGCGGATTCTCCGCGCAAAGCCCCAACCCAAAACAGATGCGATGTTTATCGAATCTCAGCCGGTCATGCGCCGCATCAACGGATCCCCCAAACCGCGGAGAATCGAACTCTATGCAGAGCGCGGGCGTTAGGAAAACGTCGCGGCAGCGGGGGTGGGACGCGCTTTCCGCTCCATCTCCTCAACTCCAAAACCTATGCGCCCTCCATTCCAAAACTGGGTAGAAGAAAGCCAAAACGCAATCGCAGGAGGTCAATATGACTGCAGAAGATAAGGCAAAGAACGCCGGCAAGGTCGCGCTCGTTTTGGAGGGCGGCAGCTTCCGCGGGCAATTTACCGCAGGCGTGCTCGACGTTCTCATGGAGGCCGGCGTCGAGATTCCGGCGGTATATGGCGTATCGGCCGGCGCCCTCAACGGCGTGAACTACAAGTCGCACCAAATCGGCCGTGCCAACCGCATCAACCTGGCTTTCTGCAACGACAACCGCTTCATGGGCGCCGCATCGTTTGCGTCCACGGGCTCTATTGTGGGTTACGACTTTATCTTCAACGATGTCCAGGACCGCTTGGATCCCTTTGACAACGAGACGTTCGACGCCAGCCCCATCGAGATGTACGCCGTCGCGACGGACATGCTCTTTGGAACCGCCACGTACCTGCCGGTCAAGAGCGCCGTACTTGACCTCGATGCCGTGCGCGCCTCGACGTCGCTGCCGCTGGTGACGCCGCCGGTCGAGATTGACGGTCACAAATACGTCGACGGCGGCGTAGCCGATTCGGTCCCCATCGAGCATGTGCTGGAGGAGGCGGGCTTCGATCGCGCGGTTGTCATTGTCACGCAGGACCGCTCGTACGAGAAAAAGCCCTACGAGTTTATGCCTGCCGCGCGCGCTCGCTATGCCGACTACCCCTATCTGCTCGAGGCTATCGAGACGCGCCACGACCGCTACAACATCCAGCGCATGCACCTGTGGAAGTATGAGCGCGAGGGCCGCGCGTTGGTCGTCGCTCCGCAAAAGCCGGTCGAGGTCGGCCATGTCGAGCACGATCCGGCAAAGCTTTTGGACCTGTATATCCAGGGCCGTCAGGAGGCAAAACGCCTGCTCGCGGAAATCCAAGAGTTCGTTGAGCGCTAGCGACGGCGAACCCTCAAAAAATGACAACAGCTAAAGAGCTGGAAAATCACGGCTCGTGGATGACATGTGCAGAAACTCTGGTCGGAGCCAAAATACCTGTTGACTCGTACGGCGAGCGGGGTAATATGGACGGGTTACTTGCAGAGCCCCGTGAATCTCTGTAACAACACGTACTGTACATGGAGGAGTCTAAGTGATTTCGAAATCGACTCACTACGCCAAGCAGGGCGAGGTCCAGCGCAACTGGGTTCTCGTCGACGCCGATGGTGCTGTCCTGGGCCGTCTTGCCACCCAGATCGCAATGATCCTGCGCGGTAAGAACAAGCCCCAGTTCACGCCCAACAGCGACTGCGGCGACTTCGTTGTCGTCATCAACGCCGATAAGGTCCAGCTTACCGGTAACAAGGCCGACACGAAGACCTATTATCGCCACAGCGGCTACAACGGCGGCCTCAAGGCTGAGAGCTTCCGCCAGGCTATGGAGAAGCACCCGGAGAAGGTCATCGAGCGCGCCGTTCGCGGTATGCTGCCCAAGACCACCCTCGGCCGTGCCCAGATGACCAAGCTTAAGGTCTACGCTGGTGCCGAGCATCCGCATGCTGCCCAGAACCCCACGAAGATTGAGCTGGAGGCTTAAAGATGGCTGAGAACACCGTTGTCTACCAGGGTACCGGCCGTCGTAAGAACGCCGTCGCCCGCGTCCGTCTCGTCCCCGGCACCGGCAAGGTGACCATCAACAAGCGTGACGCCGAGCAGTATTTCGGCCGTCATCAGCTCGTTGAGAACGCCCTTGCTCCCTTCAAGGTGACCGACACCGCCGGTCAGTTCGACGTTATCGCTCTGTGCGATGGCGGCGGCATCTCCGGCCAGTCCGGCGCTCTGCGCCTGGGCATCGCTCGCGCTCTTCTGAACGCTGGCGACTACCGTGCTGACCTCAAGAAGGCCGGTTTCCTTACGCGCGATGCTCGCGTGGTCGAGCGCAAGAAGTACGGCCTCAAGAAGGCCCGCCGCGCTCCCCAGTTCTCCAAGCGCTAAGGTTTTATCTCCTTTCGAGATACAATGTACAAGCGGGGCCTGCCGATTCCTCGGCGGGTCCCGCTTTTCTTTTTCGACTAGGGTGGGCGGTTGCATATCGCCTGCTAGGGAAGGAGCAATCCTATGCCCCAGAACATCTTCGGTACCGACGGCGTCCGTGGCGTCGCCAATGCCGACCTCTCGTGCGACCTTGCGTTTCGCCTAGGCCGTGCGGCGACCAAGTTCCTTGGTCCGGATATCTGCATCGGCCGTGACACGCGCCTTTCGGGCACCATGCTCGAGAGCGCTCTGACCGCCGGCATTATGGCCGAGGGCGGCCGTCCGCACTGCTGTGGCGTCATCCCCACGCCTGCCGTGGCGCTGCTCACCGTTCAGAACAAGCTCGACGGCGGCATCGTCATCTCTGCTTCGCACAATCCGCCGGAGTTCAATGGCATCAAGTTCTTTAGCCGCAAGGGCATGAAGCTTCCCGATGCGGTCGAGGAAGAGATCAGCGCCTGGGTCATGTCCGAGGAAGCCATGGCTGCCGACACGCTGCCGACCGGTGCTGGCGTGGGCCACATCATCAAGATGAAGGACGCCCGCAAGGCATACGTCGACCACGCTATCGATACGCTTGATGGCCTGAGGCTCGACGGCCTGGTCGTTGCCGTCGACTGCGGCCACGGTGCTTCCTGCCAGACTACGCCCGCCGCGCTGCAGCGCCTGGGTGCCACGGTCCATGCCATCAACACCGATTACTGCGGCACCGACATTAACGTTGAGTGCGGCTCTACGCACCTTGAGCCCCTGCGCGAGCTCGTGCTGCGCACCCATGCTGACATCGGTCTGGCCCACGACGGCGACGCCGACCGCGTGTTGTTCGTGGACAGCGAGGGCAACGAGATCGACGGTGACTACATCCTGGCTATCTGCGGTTCTGACCTCGCCGCTCGCGGCAAGCTCGCCAACTCCGAGATCGTTTCGACCGTTATGTGCAACCTTGGCTTCTCCATCGCTATGAAGGAGCAGGGCTTCGAGATGGTTCAGACCGCCGTGGGTGACCGCTACGTTCTGGAGCGCATGCTCGCGGATGGCGCCGTCATCGGCGGCGAACAGTCCGGCCACATCATCTTCCTAGAGCACAACACCACCGGTGACGGCCTGGTGACGGCTCTGCAGCTGCTGGCCGTGCTCAAGCGCACCGGTCGTACCCTCACCGATCTTGCCGGCATCATGAAGAAGTACCCGCAGGTACTCGTCAACGTGCATTCCGACAACAAGGCTGGTCTGGACGATTGCCAGCCCATCTGGGATGCCGTCGCTGCTGCCGAGAAGGAGCTTGACGGCCGCGGCCGCATTCTGGTGCGCCCGAGCGGTACCGAGCCGCTGGTCCGCGTGATGGCCGAGGCCGAGACGCACGAGCTGACCCAGCGCGTTGTTGACGACATCGTCGAGGTTGTCAAGCGCGAACTTCCCTAATGGCCAAAAACGGGTGCCAAGTGGTAAACTGACAAGGTTATTTTGATTGATTGGTATGTCCGAGGGGGAGCATGTTCACTAAAGTCCTAAGGTCTTTTGGTATGCGTGGTCGAGTCCTTACGCTGGATGCTCCCATCTCGGGTGATGTCATTCCGTTGTCCGAGGTCAATGACCAGACGTTTGCCACCGGCCTTTTGGGCCAGGGCGTGGCGATTCAGCCTACCGGCACGCGCGTGATTGCGCCGGCAGATGCCAAGGTCGAGGCCATTTTTCCCACGGGACACGCTGTTGCGCTTAACACGGTCGATGGCTTGGACGTGCTCATCCACGTTGGTTTGGACACTGTTCAGCTCGAGGGCAAGCACTTTACCGTACACGCGCAAGTGGGTGACATCGTCCATAAGGGCGATGTACTCATTGAGTTCGATCGCGAGGCAATTGCTGCCGAGGGCTACGATGTGACGGTTCCCATCTTGGTGTGTAACTCCGTTGAGTTCTCGAGCATCAAGGGCTCCGTTGGCGTGCATGTCGAAGAGATGGACCAGCTCATCGTTGCTCGCGAGCGCTAGCAAGTGCACGTGGCCATTAGCCTACAATTCAAACACGTTTACGGAGGGCGCCCTTGAAAGAGGACGCCCTCCGTGGCAAGATGGGATTTGTCCGAAGCTAAAAGGCTTTGGGTCACCGTGGACGGGCAGGGGCCTCGACGCGGCTAGACACGAGACACATACATTACGCGACCTCGCCCTGGTGGCCGCACACGTTGGTTGCGGCCGACGCGGGCCGCGGGCAAGTGCTTGTAAGGGGACCTTGCCTCTCTTGTACGAGAAAGGACGCGTAATGAAGATCATTAAAGCTAAAGACTACGAGGATATGAGCCGCAAGGCCGCCAATATCATCTCGGCCCAGGTTATCCTCAAGCCCGACTGTGTACTGGGCCTTGCCACCGGCTCCACCCCGATCGGTGCCTACAAGCAGCTCGCTGCTTGGTACGAGAAGGGCGACGTCGACTTTGCCGAGGTCAGCACCTACAACCTGGACGAGTATCGCGGCCTTTCGCACGACGATCCCCAGAGCTATCACTACTTCATGCGTGAGAACTTCTTCGATCACATCAACATCGACCTGAACAACACGCATGTGCCCGACGGTTCCAACCCCGACGCCGCCGCTGCCTGCTCTGAGTACGACAAGATCGTCGCCGAGGCCGGTTACCCGGATCTGCAGCTGCTCGGCATTGGCAACAACGGCCACATCGGCTTCAACGAGCCCGATGACCACTTCTCCAAGGGCACGCACTGCGTCGACCTCACCGAGAGCACCATTCAGGCCAACAGCCGCCTGTTCGACAGCATCGACGATGTTCCCCGTCAGGCCTACACCATGGGCACCCAGACCATCATGTATGCCCGCATGATCCTGGTCGTCGCCAACGGCGAGGCCAAGGCTCAGGCCGTGCATGACATGTGCTATGGTCCGGTTACGCCCGAGTGCCCGGCTTCGATCCTGCAGCTGCACACCAACTGCGTTGTCGTTGCCGACGAGGCCGCCCTTTCGCTCTGCGAGTAGCGCGAATCCTGCAGCTCGACATAGCCATGCCTAAGGCCTCCGCTTTGCGGGGGCCTTTTTGCTATCCCTTTCCGCCCACTTGATCAAAAACTTGCCGCAAGCTTGACGAATGCCGGATGTCCAACAGCTTGATTCATTCTATACCAGATTCTATGCAAAAATGCCACTAGAAGGTCGTAGACGGTAGCGGGTGCTAGGCGAGTTGAATGACATAGCTGAACCTTGTTCATCTGCGTTACACTGCCGCTTAGATGGGACAAGCTGACAAGCTCATTTACCTGCTTAAAGACCGATTAGTCGGGGGATTAATAACAATCGGCCCTCGCTGTACAAAAACTTGCCGCTTGCGTACCAAAAGACAACCTAAAACACAAGGTCGCTCTATTCATAGCGCGGCTTGTATGGTCTTGCGGCTACAGTGTCCATACGGTCGAGTTGAGGAGCGGGCATGGTAAACGATTTGAGCAGTATAGACGAGCTCGAGCTGATGCCGCTGGGCGGAGGCTATATGGTGCGACGCGAACGCTTGATGAATGAGCTTATCGCCAAGGGCCGAAAGGCCGGCATCGTGGTTCTTTATGCGCCCGACGGGTTTGGGAAGACCTCGGTGCTGCTGCAGTACACCCATGAGGTTAAATGCGACCCGACGCGAGGCCCCGTGCGGATTATCGAGGCCGATCGCGCCATTGGGCGCGAGGTGTTTATGCAGCTCGAGGTGGTTACCGAAGAACTCAAAGACAAACCGCATTCCCTTATCGCGATTGATAATGTGCCAAACCTCGATCAGCACGATACCGAAGACCTCATCGACAGGATTCGCGGCCTGCGCGCTATGGGGGTAGGGGTCTTTATCTCCTGCCGTCCTTCAAATCGTCAGCTGATTCATGGGCTGGGCGATTCGGTTAAGATCAATGCGCAGATGCTCAAGGTACATGCCTATGAGTATTCGGCGTGGGCATCGGCGTTTTCGATCAGCACATCGCTCGACTTTTATCAGCTCACGCAGGGCGTGCCCGAGCTCGTTTCGGCATTGCAGACGGGTCTGTATGGCCAAGGCGACGTAGCCGGTCTGCTCGAAAACGAGATTGTCAACGTATATGGCGCGGCACTTGTCGATCTAGCTTCGCTCGACAATAATGCGTTGTTTTGCGTGGCATGTCTCATGGTTTTGATGGGCGAGGGCAATATCGCAGAACTCGAGGCCTGTGGGGTGAGGCTGTCGATGGTCGACCAGTCCTACTTTGTACGCGACTACCCGATCTTTGGCATGGACCCCGCCGAGCGGAGTTTTACGTGTCTGGGCACGGAGGATAACGGACGCTTGCGCTTGCGTAAGTTGGTGGCCGAGGTTCGCCCCGAACTTGTTCCGAGGGCGGCCCGGATTTTGCTTAAGGCGGGTAGATGCGATGCGGCGATGGGCTTGGCGGACGCCTTTTTGGACCGTGAAGCGGTCCTTGAACTTGCTGGACAGTATGGGGTCGATCTTGCTCTGACGGGGCACGGGGCCGATATCTGCCGAGCAGCGCTGGGCACGATCGATACCGACGATCCGGCTCCAGAGCCAACGCCTGCCGAGGCACTCGGCGTATATCTAGCAGCGGTCAGCGTGTCCAATACAAAGCTCGCTCGCTATATGGCATCGGTCATCGAGCGCGAGGGCGAACGGGCGGCCTGCGAAATAGACCCTGTTTCATGGAGGGTGGCCCAGACGCTGACGGCTGTTTGCTATGGGGACAACGGGCTTGGGCTCCCTACGAATCTGGCCGTGCCAGAAATCGAGACATCCCATACCGCACTCGATATGTTGTCTGCGCATATCGAGGTCAAGCGCTGTCTGACAGAGCGGGGAGATGACGGCGGAGTTCTACAGCAGCTCAAAACGAGCAAGGCCTACGACTGCGAGCTCGACATCGCGGGGATTGTTATACGAGCCGATAGCATGCTGGTGGAGCTCTTTGACGGGTCGTTTGCGGGAACCGACGAGCGCGACGACGAGATGACGGTGGTGCGGGAGGCGCTCGATGTACGCGGGCTTAAGGCGATGGCTATCTGGGTGCGTATGGTGTTGGCGGCACGGCGGCTCCTTTCCGGCTTGCCGGTAACCGACGATGCGGCGTTCAACGAGCTCGATCGTTTTGCCGTGCGCATGCGCGACAACCAGATTCAGCTGTTTGGCCTGTTGCTAGAAGGCTGGCAGTCGCTGGCAGAGGGACGGCCGGTTAATGCAAAGTTCCGTGCGGTCCAAGTGCTCAAACTTGCCGAGGAGTCGATTGCGTACATGCGCGATAACGCATTGCTGCTGGAGCGCGCGGCATATCTGCGTAACACCTCGATGGTTTCGGTGCGCGAGGAAGCGGAGTTGCTCGATATAAGCCAGACGCAGGTTGGTGGCGCAGAAGCCTGGATGGTGGCGCTGCATTTGGCCTGTGCGGGCCGAGACAGCGATCTTGCGGCCTGGATGTCCATGAATCGTGCGGGGATTCTAGAGCCATCGTATCGGCTCTTTGCGCGCCTTGCCATGCATTGTCTGGGCGAGCCAGCGACCAGGATTCGCAAGAAGCTTCCCGTGCGCGAGCTATCGCGGTATTCGCTGCGCGATGATCTGGAAGGGGAGGGTGAGCGCTTATTTCAGGCCGGCGAGGTTGAAGCCGTTGATACCATCGACCATATCGAGATTCGCATGTTCGGTGCGTTTCGCGCCGAGCGCGACGGGTTTCCCATCACGGACAAAATGTGGCGCCGCAAGAAGGCGGCGACGCTTGCCGAGCGGCTTGCGCTGGGCATGGATGCGCTCGTCGATCGTGAGACGCTGGCCATGGAGCTGTGGCCCCATGCCGAGTTCAATAGCGCCCGCAACAACCTGTACTCGACGATATCGCGCTTGCGGTCGGCTTTGGGACCGACGCCGGATGGCAAGTCGTGTGTGCTCATCCAAAATGAATGCATTGGACTCAACCGCGACTACGTCAAGACCGATGTACGGCTGTTTGACCAGATAAGCCGCGAGGTTTTGGGAAATCGCACGGGTGCGCGCGGACCCCATTTAGTTGAGCTGTGCCTTAAGATTGAGCAGCTTTATGCCGGACCGCTGTATGTTCCCAATGGCTGTAATCCCACCTACTTTTTGCGTATGCGACGCATCATGCAGTCAAAGTACATCGATTGCATGATTAAGGGAGCAAATGCCGCTCTAGAAGAAAACGATCTGCAGTCGGCGATTTGGCTGGCAGAGTCGGGGCTTCGGCAGGAAACGGCGCGTGAGGATATGGTGCGCTGCGCCATGCGCGTCTACAGTGCGGCGGGGCGGCGACGCGATATCGTTGAGCTATACAGCGGGCATATGCACCATCTGAGGGAGCAGGTCAATGGCGTGCCCGAGCCCGAGACGCGGCGTCTATACGAGCGCTTGGTGGAGGGGCGGCTCAATCGCGTGCTGGTCGAGCGATAAAAAACGGGCGCCCGAAGTACTTGGGCGCCCGTAAGCTTGCTATGTGTTTACTCGTCGGATCATTGGCTCTTAGACGAGCTTGATCTTCTCGATGTCCTTGCGCGAGGACTCGCGATACAGCGAGAACTTGCGGCCGATGACCTGGACGACCTCGGCGTGGCAGCGCTCAGCGAGCTCTTCGGCGGCCTCGCGGGCGGAAAGGCTGGAGCCATCGAGCACGGAGCACTTAACGAGCTCGTGCTTCTCCAGGTAGGCGACCGTCTGCTCGACGGTGCCCTCGTTGACGTCGGACTTGCCGATGATGATGGCGGGGTTGAGATGATGGGCCATGCTGCGAAGCTGCTTGACCTGGGCTCCTGTCAGTGCCATGGGTTCTCGCTTTCTATGTATGGGGCGCCCCGCGACGGGGCCTTAATCTACGTGAGCTGTCCCACGATAGCGCAGGAACGGCGCGGTGTGGAGCGCGTTTGCCCAGTTCAAAAAGAATGCGGATGCCGAGCGAGTGGGCGGTGCGGGCTGCGAACAGGCTATGAGCTGGGCGCGGAGACCGGCTCCCATGCAATAAATGCCCAACGAACCTTGCGGACATGATCGAGCATATAGCGCCCCTGCGGCACGCCCTTGGAGCCCGGCTCGCCGGCATGGGGGTTCTCGATCATGTGTTGGGCGATGTAGTCGCGCAGACGGTCGACCTTATCCTCGTTGCCATGCTCAAGCATGCGGGAAAAGTCCGCCACGCCTGCCTCAAGGCTATCGAAGGTATCGCGACGAGGCGATTCAAAGTACGTAACCTGCGGCAGGGCGCCCATTTGAATGAGGATGTTGAAGGCGTACACAAAGCCATTACTGCAGGTAACCGAGGCACCGATAGCGTTCATCAAGTGCAGATCATAGCGCGGGCTGGAGTTGGCAACCATCGTGACAGCACAACGCCGACGAGCCGTACGGTCAAGCTTGGCAAGCGCACCTTTTAGATTGGTCGTCGTAACCGACCGACTGGCAAAGGCAACATCCACCGCTTTCGCGACCGGTCCAACCAAATCCCAATCATCATCCCAAGCGAGCTCAAGCGGCGTAATGCGATCCTCGAGCCCATAGTACTCAATGCCGGCATCAAGCGTGCCCAGCATGGCAGGGGAAAAATCAGCGGCAATCACGGGATGCCCGTCTTGCGCAAGCGGAATAGCAATCGACCCAGCTCCACATCCCATATCCAGCACCGACTCGCCGGGCTCAAGCGTCAACAGCTTTATAAAATCCCGGGCATACGGAGCAGTCTCAAGCGGCCGAAAATGCCGGGCCCGCTTATCCCATTCAAAAGAATCATCAGCTCGCCGCCGAGCAGCCTGCATCTGCATCCACTCCTGGTTCCAATCTGTGGAAAGCAGCTCAGAACGATTCTCCCCATCAACCACGGGCCAACCTCCTAGCAACAAAAAAGCGACTCCTCCCAAAAGAAGAGCCGCAACCAGCATATATCAGAAAGAGCCGTTCCAACGCCAAACCGCCCTCACAACCAAGGCGGGCAGGAGCGAAGCGACTGCCATACGGGATAGAACCCAACTGAGGTCCCGTTGTGCGGGAGCCCCGGGGAGGGCAAATATATAAGGTCGATCGCGAGTTCCGCACGAGCCGGAGAGCACTTAATGTGCTCTCCGTGCGAGTCAGGACTGTCCGAGCAGGCGACCTTATATATTTGCCCTCCCCGGGGCTCCTCGCCCGAACCCCTCAGCTAGTTCTTGAGCGAGTTCAGCGGTGCCGGGAATCGACCACCACGGTGGGCAAGCACGGTGCCGGCGTTGGGGTTCACCGGCATGATGGGCGCACGGCCGAACAGGCCACCGTACTCGACGCAGTCGCCCACGCCCTTGCCGATAGCAGGAATCACGCGGACGGCCGTGGTCTTGTTGTTGATGACGCCGATGGCCATCTCGTCGGCGATAATGCCGGCGATGGTCTCGACCGGGGTGTCACCGGGGATGGCGATCATGTCCAGGCCAACGGAGCACACGCAGGTCATGGCCTCGAGCTTCTCGAGCGAAAGCGCACCGGCCTCGACGGCGGCGATCATGCCGGCATCCTCGGACACGGGGATAAAGGCGCCGGAGAGACCGCCCACGCTGGAGCTGGCCATGACGCCGCCCTTCTTGACGGCATCGTTGAGCATGGCAAGCGCGCAGGTCGTGCCGGGGCCACCGCAGGTGCCCACGCCGATGATCTCGAGGATGCGCGCGACGGAGTCGCCGATGGCAGGCGTGGGAGCCAGCGACAGGTCGACAATGCCCTTCTCGACACCCAGACGATGGGCGGCCTCGCGGCTCATGAGCTCGCCGGCGCGGGTGATCTTAAAGGCGGTCTGCTTGATCTTTTCGGCGACTTCCATCATCGATGCGGAATCGGGCAGCGTCTCCAGGGCTGCGGCCATAACGCCGGGGCCCGAGACGCCTACGTTGATGACGGCGTCGGCCTCGCCACCGCCGTGGACGGCGCCCGCCATAAACGGGGAGTCCTCGACCATGTTGGCAAAGCAGACAAACTTGGAGGCGCCGACGGAATCCTGGTCGGCCGTGAGTTTAGCGGCATCGATGATGGTCTGGGCGGCCATGAGCACGGCGTCCATGTTGATGCCGGCGCGCAGGCTGGCGACGTTGACGCTGGAGCAGACTCGGCTCGTGGTGGCGAGCGCCTGGGGGATGGACTGGATGACGCGGCGGTCGGCGTCGCCGATGCCCTTCTGGACGAGAGCGGAGAAGCCGCCCAGGTAATCGATGCCGAGCGTCTCGGCCGCGCGGTCGAGGGCATGCGCGATGGGGGTGAGGTCCTCATCCTTGCAGCACGCGGCGATCTGCGCCACCGGGGTGACGGAAACGCGCTTGTTGACGATGGGGATACCGTACTCGCGCTCGAGGTTCTCGGCGGTCTCGACCAGATGCTCAGCCGTGTGCGTCACGTGGTCGTAGATCTTCGTGCACATGCGGTCGAGGTTCTCGTCACCGCAACCCATGAGCGAAACACCCATGGTGATGGTCCTGATGTCGAGGTTCTGTTCCTCAACCATGCCGCGGGTTTCCGCGATTTCTGCGGGCGTGATCGCCATCCTTGCGCTCCTATCTGCCAAAACGAGCATAGTCTTTTCTATTCTAACGTGCCGCACGTGCCAAGTGGCGTGTGCGGCACGTTTTGGTGCTCGGTTGTTTCCGTTATGTTACTGCCCAAAGACCTCTTCGGCGATACGAGCGCTTTCGGCGGCGTCCTTGGCGTAGTAGTCCGCGCCGATCTGCTTGGCGTATTCGGGGGTGAGTACGGCGCCGCCTACGATGATCTTGACGCCCGGCACCTCGGCATGAAGCAGCTTGATGGTCTCTTCCATGGCGACGACTGTGGTGGTCATAAGCGCCGAGAGGCCGACGAGTTTGACATCGCGCTCCTTGACGGTCTTGAGTACCTCCTGCGGATCGACGTCGCGGCCCAGGTCAAAGACGGTGTAGCCGTAGTTGTCGAGCAGCATTTTGACGATGTTCTTGCCAATATCGTGGATGTCGCCCTTGACGGTGGCCACGCAGATCTTGCCCTTGTCGGCGATCTCGCCGGCGGGCATCAGGCGCTTGATGGTGTCAAAGCCCACGCGCGCGGCCTCGGCCGAGGCCATAAGCTGCGGCAAGAAGAACTTGCCCTGGTCAAAGAGGACGCCCACCTCGTCGAGGGCGGGGATAAAGTGATTGTTGATGAGGTCCATGGCGTCGTGGTCTGTCAGCAGACGCTCGGTTTCGGCAGCGATCTCGCCTTTGCGGCCCGAGACGACCATGTGGCGGATGGGGTCATCGTCAACGCTGGTGGCGGTGCCCGCGGCAGGCGCGGCATCACTCGATACAGCCTGAGCTGCTGCCGGGTTGGCGGCGATCTTGTACGGATCGGTCCAGCCGGCGTAGCGCTCGATGTATCCGGTCGAGCCCTCGTCCTCAACGCTCAGGACGCGATAGCTGTAGACGGTATCCATAAAGCGCTTGGAACCCGGGTTCATGATGGGGGCGTCCAGGCCCGCGCCAAAAGCGGCAGCTAAAAAGACCGAACCCAGCAGCGGGCGAGCGGGCAGGCCAAAGCTGATGTTCGACACGCCGAGCGCGCATTTGACGCCCAGACGCTCCTTGCACAGGGACATGGCGCGCAGGATCTGCTCTGCCTGGCGTTGATTGGTCGAGGCGGTCATGACCAGGCAGTCGATGAGGATGCGGTCCGGTCCGATGCCGTAGCGGGCAGCCTCGGCCACGATGCGCTCGGCGATGGCGAAGCGGGCCTCGGCGGTATCGGGGATGCCGCCTTCGTCGAGCGTAAGGCCGACAACGTTGGTGCCGTAGTGGGCGACCAGCGGAAAGATCTCATCCATGATCTGCTGCTTGCCATTGACCGAGTTGATGATGGGCTTGCCGGCGTAGCGGCGCACGGCGGCCTCGACGGCTGCAGGATCGGTGGAGTCGATCTGCAGCGGCAGGAGCGTGGAGCCCTGGAGCTGTTCGGTCGCCTGTTGGATAATCTTGACCTCGTCGATCTCGGGCAGGCCCACGTTGACGTCCAGGATGTCGGCGCCCTGCTCCTGCTGGCTGATGCCCTGGCTCACCACGTAGTCCAGATCGCCGTCGCGCAGGGCCTGCTGCAGGCGCTTTTTGCCGGTGGGGTTGATGCGCTCGCCGATGACGGCGATTTTGTGGCCATCGCAGGGGAGGTCCACCACGGTCTGGGCGCTTGTGACCGACATGCTGGGCTTGCGGTGGCGCGGACTGGGCGTGTGGTTATCGATAAGCGTGCGCAGCGCTGCCATGTGCGCCGGCGTGGTGCCGCAGCAGCCGCCCACGACGCTCACGCCGTCGGCGATCATGCCGGCGACGGCCTCGGCGTACTCGGGTGCCTGGATATCAAAGACGGTGTTGCCGTCATCGTCCACGTGGGGGAGTCCCGCATTGGCCTGCACCATAACGGGTTTGTCGGTAACGGTGAGCATACGCGCGGCGAGTCCTCGGAGCTCGGCCGGTCCTTGGCTGCAGTTGATGCCCAAAACGTCGGCGCCGATGGCATCGAGCGTGATGGCGGCAACCTCGGGACTCGTGCCCAGGAAGGTGCGGCCGTCCTCCTCAAAGGTCATGGTGGCAAAGACGGGCAGGTCGGAGTTTTCGCGGCAGGCGAGGACGGCCGCCTTGATCTCGGCAAGGTCGGTCATGGTTTCGATAATAAAGAGGTCCACACCCGCATCGACGCCGGCGCGCACTTCCTCGGCAAAGAGGTCATAGGCTTCGTCAAAGCTGAGGGTGCCTAAGGGACGAAGCAGCGCGCCGATGGGGCCGATGTCGCCGGCGACGTAGCGGGCGCCGGCCTCGCGGGCGCAGGTGACGGCCGCGGCAAAGACGTCTGCCACGGTGGCGGCACCGTCGAGCTTGTGGGCGTTAGCGCCAAAGGTGTTGGCGGTGATCACGTCACAGCCAGCCTCGACATATTGACGTTGGATATCGGTGATAACCTGGGGCTCCTCAAAGTTGAGCAGCTCGGGCAGGGCGCCCGCCTTCATGCCGGCGGCCTGCAACATGGTGCCCATGCCGCCGTCGAACAGCAGGTGTCCCGTGCCCTCGACGGCCGCATGCAGGCGATCGTCCTTAATGCGCAGATCGTCGATCGTGCGCGTCTTGTACGCGGCGCCGTTGCGACGTGCGGCATCAACGGGTGCCGCCAATGCAGTGCCGTCAGGATCATGAGTGATAAGCGGAGTAAACATCGAGGGCTCCTAATGGCTGGAATAGCAGGTGGTGTGAGCGGCGCGGAAGCGGCAGTTCTCGCGCATGCGGCAGATATTGCAGGTGGGGCGGCTTTGGGCGTCGTGGACCTCGCCGTCAAACAGACCGATCACCGCGGTCACGCTTTTGGTGGGCATGAGCAGGCTGGTGGGCGTGACGGTAAGCCCGATGAGCCGCGTGGCGTTGAGCGCGTTGACGATCGAGCGCTGGGCCGAGAGCGGGCAGTCGCCGTAGCCGGGACTAAAGCGCCAGTTGCCGGCGAGCCCATGAATGGCGGCGTCCGTCTTGACCTGCTGGTCCATTTGCTCAACGGCGGCTTCCACGTAAGCGGAGCACGCGGCGTCGAGCACGGCGCCCTCCAGAGGATGTTGGGCTCCCGTGGTGCGCAGGCGACGCTCGGCGTCCATGCCGAGGGTGCATGCCATGAGCGCGGCAAAGCGGGCATCTTTGAGATGTCGATAGATATCGCGACCTCGCAGCTCAACGTTGGTGCCGACCAAGCGAATGCAAGGCTCACTTTGTTCGTCCACGCCCGTGGCATCGACGGCAAACACGCGGCGCACGCCACGGGGCTCAATGTCCAGTTCCAGACGCTCGACCACAAGCTCAATACGTCGTGACAGCTCGGGCTCAATCTGCTGGCCGCCGTAACCCAGATACCGCAGCATCTCGGCACGGTCGACACGGGGATGGTGCGCAGCATCGACACGGTAAAGCGCCGGCGACGCAAGGTCGGCCGGCACTTCGACAGCGGTTGTATCGATGTGCGGTTTTTCCATTACCCCAGGCGCTCCATAATGGTCGCGGCGATCGCAGGACGGTTCATAGTGTACAGGTGCAGGCCGTCGGCGCCGTGCTCCTTGAGGTCGCAAAGCTGGCGGGCGGCATAATCTACACCGGCTGCCTGCAGGCTCTCGGGGTCGTTCTCGTACTTGGCGAGAATCTTGATGACGGGGGAGGGCAGCGACGCGCCGCACATAAAGACCATGCGGCTAATCTGCGACTTGCCCATAAACGGCATGATGCCCGCGGTGATGGGCACCGTGATGCCCGCTTTATCGGCAAGCTCGCGGAAGCGGTAGAAGCACTCATTATCAAAGAAGAGTTGCGTCACAAAGAAGCTTGCGCCGGCGTCCTGCTTTTGCTTGAGGTGTTCGACCGAGAGGTTGAGGTCCTCACAGGCGATGTGACCTTCGGGGTAGGCTGCGGCGCCCACACAAAAGCCGGCGTCGACGAGCTCGGGGATGAGGTCGCGGGCGTAGGCGTAGTCGGAGGCGGGCTTGTCGTCCTCGGTCGCGCCAGCGGGAAGATCACCACGCAGGGCCAGGATGTTTTCCACGCCGGCGGTGCGATACTCGTCGATCTTGGCGGCGATATCGGCGTGCGACCGGCCCACGCAGGTAAGGTGTGCCACCGAGGGTGTATCGAATTCGCTCGTAATCATATGCGCGATGGGGGCGGTGGTGGCGCCGTTGCCCGAGCCGCCAGCCGAGCAGGTGACCGAGACAAAGCTCGGCGAAAGCTTGCACAGATTGCCTGCCACCTCGCGAGCCGTGTCGAGGGTAAGCTCGCCCTTGGGCGGGAACATCTCAAACGAAACGGGTGCGGTGCCCTGGGATGCTGCCTGCTTAAAAACCTCGTCGACGCGCATATCGTGCTCCTCTAGATACGTAATAGTGTGATGTGTTGTAAGGATTCTACAGCACCACTGTGTCACGGTGGAGTTTCACTCGCTATTTGGGGATACCAATAGAAAATGCTTTGCTATCGGCATTTCCTATAACAGGGCGGTCAATCTAGGATGGGGCTATAAAGACTGGTATCTGATGTGAAATACCAGTTAATAGAGCCCCATCCCAAATTGACTACCCTTAAACCATGGGGAAAGGTCTGCAATTTATACAGTTGATTGGCTGTTGAGGGTGGCAACGCCGCCGCGATGCGGTAACCTCATTGATTGGTTTCGCGACAGCAACATAACGGTAATGTTGCGGAAACACGGCGAGTCTAAGCTATGACTCGTTCGTTAGTAATCAACACCGCTTCTCACGCGGTGCCGATACGAAGGGAGTTCCGTATGGCCGAACTTACTGACCGCTTCGGGACCATGGTGTTCTCTGAGGAAGTCATGAAGGACTACCTCCCCAAGGACATTTGGAAGCGCCTTGCTGCAACCCTCGAGGGCGGTGAGCCGCTCGACCTGGATGTGGCCAACGCCGTTGCCCATGCCATGAAGGTCTGGGCCATCTCCAAGGGCGCGACGCACTACGCGCACTGGTTCCAGCCTCTTTCGGGCATTACTTCCGAGAAGCACGACAGCTTCTTGGAGCCCAACCACGACGGCACCGCCATTACCAAGTTTACGGGCAAGAACCTCATCCAGGGCGAGCCGGACGCCTCCAGCTTCCCCAACGGCGGCCTGCGTGCCACCTTCGAGGCCCGTGGCTACACCGCTTGGGATCCCACCAGCCCCGCCTTTATCAAGGACGATGTCCTGTGCATCCCCACGGCTTTCTGCTCCTACACGGGCGAGGCCCTGGACAAGAAGACCCCGCTGCTGCGCTCCATGACCGCGCTCTCGCGTGAGTCTAAGCGCGTTTTGGCGCTGTTTGGCAAGACCCCCAAGAAGGTCGTTCCTTCCGTGGGCGACGAGCAGGAGTACTTCCTGATCAAGAAGGACGCCTACCGCAAGCGCAAGGACCTGGTCATTACCGGCCGCACCCTCTTTGGCGCCGCTCCCTGCAAGGGCCAGGAGCTCGAGGAGCACTACTTTGGCGCTATCCGCCCCACCGTCTCGGCCTATATGAAGGATCTGGACGATGAGCTGTGGGCGCTTGGCATTCCCGCCAAGACCAAGCACAACGAGGTTGCTCCCTGCCAGCATGAGCTTGCCCCCGTCTATGGCGAAGTCAACGAGGCCATCGACCAGAATCTGGTCATGATGGAGAAGATGAAGCTCATCGCCTCCCGCCATGACTTGGTCTGCCTGCTGCACGAGAAGCCCTTCGAGGGCATTAACGGTTCGGGCAAGCACAACAACTGGTCGCTTGGCACCGAATCCGAGAATCTGCTCGACCCGGGCGACACCCCGCTCGACAACCTGCAGTTCATCGTCTTCCTCACCGCGGTGATCGAGGCCGTCGATAACTATCAGGAGCTTCTGCGTGCCTCCGTTGCCTCGGCCGGCAACGATCATCGTCTGGGCGCCAACGAGGCTCCTCCGGCGATTATGTCCATCTTCCTGGGCGACCAGCTTACCGAGGTCGTCGAGAAGATCATCGATGGCAAGGCTTCCGTCCATGCCACGCGCGGCGTGCTCGACCTGGGCGCCGATACCCTGCCCAAACTGATGCAGGACAACACCGACCGCAACCGCACCTCCCCGTTCGCCTTCACCGGCAACAAGTTTGAGTTCCGTGCCTGCGGCTCCGAGCAGAACGTTTCCGACTCCAACCTGGTGCTCGATGCCGCCGTGGCCAAGTCGCTCAAGTCCTTCGCCGACGCGCTTGAGGGTACGCCCGAGGATGAGTTCCAGGACGCTGCGCTCGAGTACTGCAAGAAGGTCCTGACCGACCACCAGCGCATCCTGTTCTCCGGTGACGGCTACTCCGATGAGTGGCCCGTTGAGGCCGAGAAGCGTGGTCTTGCCAACAACAAGACCACGGCCGACGCCCTGCCCGCCTTTGTTTCCGATA
The DNA here is from genome assembly GCA_902493915.1 of uncultured Collinsella sp. Lineage (GTDB taxonomy): Bacteria > Actinomycetota > Coriobacteriia > Coriobacteriales > Coriobacteriaceae > Collinsella. The sequence goes on along the minus strand of CABUQY010000006.1, from coordinate 9,260 downwards.
AGGCCATCGCACTCTTTGAGGAGACGGGTGTCCTGACCAAGGCCGAGGCTCAGTGCCGCTACGACTGCAAGCTCGAGAAGTACAACAAGCTCATGAACATCGAGGCCACCACGATGGTTCGCGAGGCGCGTCGTACCTATCGCCCGGTCATTACCGCCTATGCCACCAAGGTCGCTAAGGGCCTTGAGACTATTCGTGCCGCCGGTGCCGAGGCCGCCATGCAGTGCGAGCAGAACACGCTCAACAAGCTCTGCAACGGTATCACCACCATCAACGACTCCATCAAGGCGCTTGACGCCGTGCATCAGAAGGCTGAGGCCCTCGATGGCCAAGAGCAGGCCAACGTGTACGCGCACGAGGTCGTTCCCGCTATGGATGCGCTGCGTGCCGCCGTGGACGCCATGGAGGAGATCGTGGCAGCCGACTACTGGCCGGTCCCGACCTACGACGACATCCTGTTCTACGTGTAGGGCGTAACTGACATATCGTCACGGTATTGAGCCGGGGTCCGCATCATGCGGGCCCCGGTTTTTGTTTGCGAAGGACGCTTTGAAGCCCGTTTTGCCGCCGATTTGCCTAGGTATAAAGGGCTATGGGCAAAAAACGTCAAATATGAGTACTGTCACAAGTCCTGTAACATTATTTATTTGCAAAATATGTAGTGTTACGCAACATATGCCCAAGTACTTAGCCGATAAACGTCTGCAATTTTTCCGCCGTAGGACGCCTGACGGCTAAATCGCCTTCTGAAGGCATGAAATCTCTGTAACTAAAATGGTAACAGTACTCATATTTGCCATTTTTTGACCACAGGCCTTGCGATGATGCCGGGATCCGCACCCTGCCGGGTTCGAATCCCGGCATATCGGTAGCAAAAAGCCCGTCACCGCGGGGGTAACGGGCTTCTTAATTTAAATGGTGCCCCCAGCGGGATTCGAACCCGCGATATCCACCTTGAAAGGGTGGCGTCCTTGGCCGCTAGACGATGGGGACAGCGGGAAAGAGTATAGCAGACTTTTTTGCCGGCGCGTATATCGTTGGCAAACTGGAAAACCACCACATAGGAGCTGGCTCTCTATCCCGATCTTCAAATATCTCAATCTGTAACATCTGGGCGGGCAAATCGGCTCTATCTGTTACAGATCGAGACAAAAGGCGGGCGTCGGGACGAACATCTCATTCTGTAACAGTAAGACGACTTTTAACGGTCTAGATGTTACAGATTGTGACAAATCGCTGGGATGGGTCAAAACCACCACAAAGGTGCCTGTCCCCTTTGTGGTGGTGAGGTGCTAGGGGAGGAGCTTCATGGCGGCGTCGTGGGCGGCGTGCTCGTAGGTGTCGTCGAGGGTTTTGAGCGGCAGCAGGGCCGTGGCCTGCGCATCGCCGCGGCGCTCGAGGGCATGGGCGATCAGCCAGTCGGCGAGTTCGGGGTTTTTGGGCAGCGCCGGCCCGTGCAGGTACGTGCCGATGACGCCCTTGTAGATCAGACCCTCAAGGCCATCGTCGCCGTTGTTGCCGGTGCCCGCGACGACGGACGTTCCGAGCGGCGTTGCCTCCGCGTCGAGCAGGGTGCGACCTCCATGGTTCTCGAATCCCACAAAGGGCTCAGGTGCCAGATCGGTTTTGACGGCTACGTTGCCGATCAGGCGATCGGAGCCACGTACGGTTTCGGCGGCAATGACGCCCAGGCCCTCAATGCGATCGTCGCCCATGTAGTACGAACGGCCGAGCAGCTGATAGCTGCCACAGATGGCAAGCAGTGTGCCGCCGTCCTCAACATAGGCCGCGACCTTGTCTTTTTGAGCGAGCAATTCATGTGCCACAGCCAGCTGATCGCGGTCGGAGCCACCGCCCATCATGACGATGTCGGCGTCGGTGAGATCGAGCGCCTCGCCCATGCGGACCTCGTCCACGCGCACGGGAATGCCGCGCCAGGCGCAGCGGCGCTCGAGCGCGATAACATTGCCGCCGTCGCCGTAGAGGTTAAGGGCATCGGGATACAGGTAGACGATGCGCAGCGGGCGCGAAAGCTCGACTGGCGCGATGCTGACAGGAAGAGCGCTGCCGTCGGCACGGGCTACGGCGCGCCCGGCAACAGCGTCGGCGGTGGCGCCTTTCAGCCCGTCGAGCTCCTTGACCAACGGCGGGAAGGCCGTGTAGTTGGCGACGGCGTAGAAGGTGTCATCGGCGGCCTCGTCTGCCACGGCGCCAATTGCCTGCGCGACGTCCGAGATAATCGCGGCATCGATGCCGGCGTACTTGAGGCGCACCTGCATGTCGTGTGCGCGCGCGCCTCCGGCAAAGGCGACAAGACCCGGCGTGTCGGCGATGCGCTCAAAGTCGACGTCGTAGATCCACGATACATCGTGGCCGTCGGCATCGTTATCGTTGAGGAAGAAAGCGCAGAGTCTGCCGCCTGCCGTCTTGATGGACTGGATTTGTCGATCGAAGCCTACGGGATTCTTAGCCAGGTTGGCCTCGACGGTGCGGCCGGCGATATCCCAGCGGCCCATGCGTCCGCCGGCGGGGACGTAGGCATCGAGCGTGGGCTGCAGGTGCGCCGTATCCACGCCTAACTCATGTGCGGCAAAGAATGCAGCGGCAACGTTGTAGACCATGTACAGGCCGTTGTAACGCGTGACGATGTGTGCGGCTGGCGCGCTGGAATCAGATCCAAACACCAGGTCAAAACCATAGCCGTCGCAGCCGAGCTCCACGCCCGTCACGCGACGGACAAGCGCAGGGCGGGCCCAGCCGCACGAGGGGCAATGGTAGGCGCCGAGCTGGCCGTATTGCACGTAGTCATACTCCAGCGGCGCGTTGCACTGTGAGCAAAAACGTGAGTCGCTAATACGGTCGGACTCGGTGTTGGTGGCGCCGTCGATGCCAAAGGCAATACTCGCGTTGGGAACGCGCGCGGCAATCGAGGCGCACAGCGGGTCGTCGGCGTTGTAGATAAGCGTTGTTGTCGGCGAGAGCTCCAACGCATGGGCGATGACCTCCTGGGTGTGATCGATCTCGCCGTAGCGGTCTAGCTGGTCGCGGAACAGGTTGAGCAGCACGAAGTACGTCGGCTTGAGCTTGGGCAGGACGCGTACGGTGTAAAGCTCATCGCACTCAAAAACGCCCACGCGCTTGCCGCCACCGGCTCGCTTGAGGCCGCTGCGCGCTTCGAGCAGTGCGCCCACCACGCCCGGCTCCATGTTGTTGCCGGCACGGTTGCACACCACGGCAGCACCGCTGGCAGCAACGGCGTCGGCGATGAGGTTGGAAGTGGTGGTCTTGCCGTTGGTGCCGGTGATTACCACGCTGCGGTCGACAAGGCCTGCGAGGTCGCTTAGCAGCTCGGGGTCGATCTTCATGGCGATGCGGCCGGGGAGTACGCCGCCCTGGCGCTTAAGGACGGAGCGCAGTCCCCAGCGAGCGATATCGCTCGAGGTGCAGGCAAGAGATGAGCGGAGGTTCATGAAACCGTTCCTAACGTAAACGACATGGTCGGGTCGAGTGCGTCACTAAAAACCGTAGCGGCGCGCAAATTCCTGGGCAAGCTGTGACACGTCTTCGCAGGCATTGGCCCAGGGGGCAAAGTCGGGAGTGTCCGAGATGATGCCGTCCGCTTCCCAAACGGCCTGGTGCGAAAGATCCCAGGGATCGCGTGGCTCGGGCCGGCAGGGAAGGTACGGTGTCTGGTACATGGGGTTCAGTAAGAAGAACGCGCCGCCCTCGCAGCGGTTGGCAAACTCACGCAGCGCGCGTGTCGCCGGGCGCATCTTGTTCGTTTTGAACAGCAAGATCGTGCGGGCGAGCAGGTACCAGGGGGAGTTCTCGAGGGTATCGGCCCCCATCTGCTCCTCGAGCTGGTGGGCCAGGGCAAAAAAGCCGTCCTGGTCTTCCAGGCGAGCGAGGGCGAGCAACACGGTGCCTGCGGCTCGGGTGGGGTATCCTTCCGCCTTAAGAACACGGCGGGCGTAGTTGGCGGCAGCACGGTAACGAGCGCTCGCCATGCACAGCTGCGAGATGGCCTCGAGCGTGTGGAGCCACCCGATAAGTGCCGGCTCGTTCACGGTGAGATCTGTCGCCGTCACGCCGTCCGTCAAAACTTTGTTGGCCCAGTAGTGTGGGGCCTCCATATCGAACCCGGGCACACTTTGCTGCAGGTAATCGGTCGTGGTCGCCTCGAGCTTCATCAGGTCGCCCAGGCAGGCGTCAACGGGCGTGTCCGCCAAAATGATGGCGAGCAGCTGGGCATCGACGGCCAGCGCATCGACGCGGACAATCTTGAGCAGCTCATCGCGCATGTCGTCGAACAGACGATTGCGCGTCTGCTCGAACTCCTCGTCGCTGCCCATATCCTCGATGCGATGGAGCTCGTCGAGCAGGTGGCGATGAACACCGGCGTAGGACAGCAGTGCCTGAGCATGCTCGGTCTGCGCATACTTATGAGGGTTGACGCTCACGTCGTTATGGACAAGCTCGCGTGCTGCATCGGTGAGTTCGGGGTGCGACGCCAGATAGGTGCGCTCCAGGTAGGCGGGGATGTAGACGCTCGGATCCATTAGAGGTCTCCTCCCTTAAACGGCAAACCCTGCTCGGCCGCCCGCAGTATGCGCTCATCGATTTGGGAACGCACGATATCGTTGGTAGCGACCCAGGCGGCGAAGCTGGCGTTGTCGGGGCCGCCCAGGCCCTCCTGCAGTACCGGCGTCGCCTCGGACAGCGCAAGGACGAGCTCGTCGGTGGAGCCCACACCCACGTTGACGCGGGCATAGACGCCATCGGGAAACTCGGTTTGGAAGTAGAGCGCCTCGGCCGCGTGCGGGCACGAGCGTGCGAGGATGCGCAAATAGTGCTCGGCGCCCTCGTAGTCCAGCTCGCGCCAGGCAGCGCTCATCAGCGCGATGAGCGTCCATGGGTCCAAGTCGCGCTCCGCGTCCTTGGGACGACGACGCAGCGGCGTGCTGGCGAGATAGGGGACGGAGTGGGCAGAGCGAAATCGCTTGAGCTCCTCGGCGGGGTATTCGAGCTTTGCCATAGCGAGCATCGCGGTGTGGCGGACACCAGCGGGGTCGTTGGGCGCAAAGTCCAAGCTGCGATTCGCGGCTTCGAGCGACATGCGGTAGCGTCCGCTAATGAGCGCGCGCGATGCCAAGGCGGCAAGCCAGCGCAGGTAGGGGCGGCGCATAAGGTCGCCTGCGGCCTCACGCTCGTAGGGGTCCTGCGCCGAGGCGGTCTTGAGCGCCAGATCGTGCTCCACTTCGTCGCACTTGGACACCAGATACTGCACGTATTCCTCGTTGGAGCCGGCGGTGAGGGCGGTCAGCATGCGCTGAGCGTCCCAGTTGGTCGGGTCGAGCGCGGCTGCCTCGCGGAGCATGTTCTCGGCAGCTGCCTCTTCTTGCTCTGCCTGGGTATCGTCAGGGATAAAGGGAATGCGGTAGTCGACAGCCTCGACCACCTTGGCAATGAGGTGCCCGGCGCGGTCGCGGTCGTGCACGATGAGCGGTGCGGGGTTGCGGGTGAATTGTTCCATCAGACGCTCTACGGCGGCACCGTCGGTGAGCGGGATATTGTCGCGGCGCAAGGCCTCAAGAACGAGGCGATGGCAATCCTCTTGAATGGGATCGAATGCCATGGGGCCTCCTTTGCTGCGGTTAGGGTTCAAATGTTTCTATATAAGGTTCTAGTTTACCCGCATGTGGCACACCGGGGGTGCCGCACTTGGACTTGCACCTTTGCACCACGAAGACGGATGTCGCACAAATGTCGGCACCTTGGACGACCGAGTGGTATCACGGTGCCGCAAACGGTCGATTTTTGGCGGCGAACGGTGCATATTTTGGAGGGGCACGGTCCTGCCCGGGATATGTAGTCAACCTTGATAAAACGTTTGCCCAGCTTGGGAGTATGGATGCCGCACAAGGGTCTTCAGGGATAGAAAAAACGTTTCATCATTGGCGGCTTTAGGTGAATAACTGACCAACCAGAACGGTAAAATAGTGTTTGTCTGAGCGTTGAGACGTTTAGACATCGCGCATTGTCATCGCCGGCAACGCGCAAACCGGTCCTAACGGAGCCAATTGGGTGCTCCGTTATATACGCAAGTCTAAGAGGGGCTTGTTTAGGAGGCACAGTATGGGACGTTTTACCAATCCTCGCGATCTGTACTTTGGTGAGGGCGCTCGCCACGAGGTGAAGAACCTCAAGGGTAAGAAGGCCATCATCGTTTCTGGCGGCAGCTCTATGCGCCGCGGCGGGTTCCTGCAGGACGTTGAGGCCGACCTCAAAGAGGCCGGCATGGAGGTCAAGCTGTTCGAGGGCGTCGAGTCCGATCCCTCCATCGAGACCGTCATGAAGGGCGCAGCCGCTATGCGCGACTTCGAGCCCGACTGGATTGTTGCTATCGGCGGCGGTTCGCCCATCGATGCCGCTAAGGCCATGTGGGTCTTCTACGAGTATCCCGAGGAGTCCTTCGACAACATTATCCAGCCGTTCAGCTTCCCCGAGCTGCGTCAGAAGGCTCACTTCTGCGCCATTTCCTCTACCTCCGGCACTGCTACCGAGGTCACCGCATTCTCCGTCATCACGGATTACGAAAAGGGCATCAAGTACCCGCTGGCCGACTTCAACATCACCCCTGATGTCGCCATCGTCGACCCCGAGCTCACCTACACCATGCCCGCCAAGCTGTGCGCTCACACCGGCATGGATGCTCTGACCCACTGCATGGAGGCCTACGTTTCCACCTGCGCCTCTATGTTCACCGACGCCAACGCTCTGCACGGCATCCGCGAGATCGTCGAGTGGCTGCCCAAGTCCTATGCTGGCGACCATGAGGCCCGTCAGCACATGCACGAGGCTCAGTGCATCGCCGGTATCGCCTTCTCCTCGGGCCTGCTCGGCATCGTTCACTCCATGGCTCACAAGACCGGTGCTGCCTTCGAGAACGGCCACATCATCCACGGTGCCGCTAACGCCATGTACCTGGGCAAGGTCATCCAGTGGAACTCCAAGGATCCCCGTGCTGCCGAGCGTTACGCTTACGTGGCCAAGGAGATCCTGCACCTTCCCGGCGAGACCAACGAGGAGCTCATCGCTGCGCTCGTCCAGAAGATCCGCGACCTCAACGACCAGCTCAACATTCCGCAGTCCATCAAGGATTACGCGAATGGTGGCGTGAAGGTCGACGCCGAGAACCCGCAGATGGTTTCCGAGGAGGAGTTCCTCGCCAAGCTGCCCGAGATTGCCGCGAACGCCGAGCAGGACGCCTGCACGCCCGAGAACCCGCGTGAGACCAAGGCTGCCGACTTCGAGAAGATCCTCAAGGCCTGCTACTACGACACCGACATCGATTTCTAATCGACTCTTGTTATCGTAACGAGGGGCTCCGCACGTATCTGTACGGAGCCCCTTTCTTTTTTCTTTTAGAGAATGGGATAGTTATGGCTGCAATTTTCAATAGCCCCAGCAAGTACATCCAGGGTCCGGACGAGCTGGCCAAGCTCGGCTCCTATGTCGAGCCGCTCGGCGCTAAGGCCCTCGTCATCGTGACGCCTTCGGGCAAGAAGCGCGTCGGTGCCAAGATCGAGGGCGGCTTTGCCGAGGCTAAGGCCGAGCTGCTGTTTGAGGATTTTAACGGCGAGTGCTCCAAGGGCGAGGTCGATCGCCTGGTTGCGCTCGCTCGCGACAACGGTTGCGATATCGTCGTCGGCGTCGGTGGCGGCAAGATCCTCGACACCGCGAAGGCCGTCGCCTACTACCTGGAGTCCCCGGTTATCATTTGCCCCACCATTGCTTCGACCGATGCCCCGTGTTCGGCGCTTTCGGTGCTTTATACCGATGACGGCCAGTTCGACAAGTACCTCTTCCTTAAGGCAAACCCCAATATTGTCCTTATGGATACGACGGTTATCGCGGCGAGCCCGGTGCGCCTGACGGTTTCCGGTATGGGCGATGCGCTCGCAACCTATTTCGAGGCCCAGGCGACGCACGATGCCGACGGCGGCACCTGCGCTGGCGGCAAGGGCGGAATGGCCGGCCTGGCGCTCGCCAAGCTCTGCTATGAGACGCTCATGGCCGATGGCGTCAAGGCCAAGGTTGCGCTGGAGAAGGGTGCGCTCACGCCTGCCGTCGAGCACATCATCGAGGCCAATACGCTGCTTTCGGGCATTGGCTTTGAGAGCTCGGGCCTTGCTGCTGCTCATGCCATCCACAATGGTCTGACGATGCTGCCCGAGTGCCACAACATGTATCACGGCGAGAAGGTCGCCTTTGGCACTATCGTCCAGCTGGTACTCGAGGATGCCCCGACCGAGAAGCTCGAGGAAGTCTTGGGCTTCTGCATTGAGCTGGGCCTACCGGTCACGATGAAGGAACTTGGCGTTGCCGAGCTTACGCGCGAGAAGGCCATGATTGTTGCCGAGGCCGCGTGCGCGCCCGAGGACACCATGTGCAACATGCCGTTTGAGGTGACGCCCGAGATGGTCGCAAACGCCATCCTGGGTGCCGACGCACTGGGCCACTACTACCTTATGGATGAGTAAACTAAGGTAAGGAAGGGGCAAAGCCGGCAGATGGCTTTGCTCCTTTTTTGCTATGGTGCAAAGGGGTCAGGTTAGTTGAACCAAAGAAGGCGGGGTAGGCCTGCGATGAGGTTTTTGCCCCGCCCTTGTTTGACTACAGCTCGCAAACGTTTTGCGCGCGACCCTCGACGTAGGCGACGACGTTGTCGAACTCAATCTTGGCGCGGTGCTGCATGGCCTCGTGCGTAAGGAAGCCTACATGTGGCGTGAAGGTGCAGTTCTTGGCGTTGATGAGTGCGTAGTCGGCGGGGATGGGCGGCTCCATATCAAAGACGTCGATGCCGGCACCGGCGAGCTTATCGTCGTTGAGTGCCTGGGCAAGGGCATCGTTATCCACGATGGCACCGCGGGCGCAGTTGATAAAGACGGCACCGTCCTTCATCTGGGCGAACTGCTCGGTGCCAAAGCTCTTGCGCGTGGTGTCATTGTTAGGCAGGTGCAGGCTTACGATATCGGACTCGGCGAGCAACTGCTCGAGCGAAACCTGCTCAATGCCGGCCTCGGCTGCCTCGGGATGCTCGTGGCGGGCATAGCCCAGCACGCGGGCGCCAAAGGCCTTAAAGAGACGACCCGTGGCGCAGCCGATCTTACCGCAGCCCACGATACCCACGGTCTTGTCGCGGATCTCGGTGCCCATTAGGCCGGCGCTCGTCTTGCCGCTGCGGACGGCGGCATCGG
>CABUQY010000005.1 GCA_902493915.1 uncultured Collinsella sp. | reverse complement strand
GGTCGCCGCGGACGGGTTGATATAGGGAGAGGGCCTGACCCCATATCGTTGGGGCCAGGCCCGATTTTGCCTCTTGACAATGTCCTGCTCATATTAAAAGGAACGTCCCTAACTGCCGGGTTTAGGCCGTTAGGTCGAGCTCATAGAGGAAGCTTTCGCGCGGCATGGCGTGGCGGCGTTCCTCGCGGTTGGCGCGGTGCGTGGCGGTGCGCTTAAAGCCGTGCAGTTCGTAGAACTTCCACGAGCAGTTGGAGTCGGTGTACAGGTGTGCCCTTGTCGCCCCGCGCGAGGAAAGGTACGAGATCGCGGCATCGAGCAACACCGAGCCTACGCCCAGGCCATGGACGTCGCGATCCACAGCAAGCAGCGTGACCTCGTTGTCATGCGGCAGTGGGCTTTTCTCGAGCAGGCGGTTGTTGGTTCGGATGGTTGTGCGCACAAACGAGAGATACTCGGCGCACGACTCGGGTTCTAGCTCGCGCATCTGCGACAGCAACGAGCGTTCGGTATCCATCCAATGCTCGTTGATAGTGACGCCGGAGCTCTGTCCTGCACGCGCAAGCGCAATGCCCCGCGCCTCGCCGTCAATCACCGCAACCTGCGAAAACGTCGAGGACGAAAGGCAGTAGGCAAGATCGCACGCGGCTTCGAGGCGGTTGTACTCATCGTTATCCGAGTTGTTGTGCCAAAGCTGCTGCAAGATCAGCGCGATGGCGTCGAAGTCTTCGGTATCAAACGGTCGGTAGAGAACCCGCGAGACCATGGTGCCTCTTTCTTTTGCGGATGCATATCGAGCACAGTTCTACCACGCCGTTGGCATCTAGTTATGGTGCCCCTGTGTTCCATCAACTCACCGTGCCCAGTGGCACACCTGCAACCCCCGCTCGCGAGCTTTTTCTGCACATGCGACCGTTGCGGGGTGCATCGTCGCGCTCGATGCGCTACATTGAATCAGTATTTTCAATGCCGCTGCGCGAGCGCTGCAGATCGACGTATCACCGACTCACAGAGCACGGCGGCGTACCAGACAGGAGGACTGCATGGGATCTGATGTGAAGATCGCACGCGCGTTGATCTCGGTTACCGATAAGACGGGCGTCGTCGATTTCGCACGGACGCTGGTTGACGACTTTGGCGTCGAGATCATCTCTACGGGCGGCACGGCTCGTGCCATCGAGGACGCGGGCATTCCCGTAACCCCCATCGAGGAGTTCACGGGCTATCCCGAGATGATGGACGGCCGCGTTAAGACCCTGCACCCCAAGGTCCACGGCGCGCTGCTGGCCCGTCGCGATTCCGAGCAGCACATGCAGGAGGCCGCTCAGCACGGCATTAAGCTGATCGACCTGGTCGTCGTCAACCTGTACGAGTTTGAGAAGACTGTCGCTAACCCCGAGGTCACCTTCGCGGACGCCATCGAGCACATCGACATCGGTGGCCCCTCCATGCTGCGCTCCGCTGCTAAGAACGCCGCGAGCGTTACCGTCATCTCCGACCCGGCCGACTACGACGCCGTCCTGGCCGAGATGCGCGAGACCGGCGGTTGCACCACGCTTTCCACCCGTCGCCGCCTGCAGGTGAAGGTCTACCAGACCACCGCCGCCTACGACACGGCTATCTCCCGTTGGCTTGCCGCCCAGGCAAGCGACGTGGCGGACACCTCTGCCAAGCTCGAGGTTTCGCTGGAGAAGGTCGATGACCTGCGCTATGGCGAGAACCCGCAGCAGAAGGCCACGGTCTATCGCTTTGCCGAGGGCTGCGAGAACACCGCGAGCTCGCAGTTCCCGCTTGTGGGCTCCGAGCAGATCCAGGGCAAGCCGCTCAGCTACAACAACTATCTGGATGTCGACGCCGCCTGGAACCTGGTCCGCGAGTTCGACGAGCCGGCCTGTGTGATCCTCAAGCACCAGAACCCCTGCGGTTCTGCCGTTGCCGAGGGTATCACGGCCGCCTACGACCGCGCTTTCGCCTGCGACCCCAAGAGCGCCTTCGGCGGCATCATCGCCTGCAACCGCGAGGTTCCCTATGAGCTGGTTGAGCACTTCGCCGATCAGAACAAGCAGTTCGTCGAGGTTATCATCGCCCCGAGCTACACCGCCGAGGCGCTCGAACGCATGGCTAAGCGCCCCAACCTGCGCGTGCTGGCTACCGGCGGCGTGGACCACGGCGCTCAGGTGGAGCTGCGCTCCGTCGACGGCGGCATGCTGGTGCAGGAAGTCGACCACGTGACCGAGGATCCCGCGACCTTTACGTTCCCCACCGATCGCAAGCCCACCGACGCCGAGATGGCTGAGCTCGAGTTTGCCTGGAAGGTCTGCAAGGGTGTCAAGTCCAACGCCATCCTGGTCTCCAAGGGTAAGGCCGGCATTGGCATGGGCCCGGGTCAGCCCAACCGCGTTGACTCTGCTCTGCTTGCCTGCGAGCGCGCCGAGGACTTCTGCGAACGCGAGGGCGTGGAGAAGGGCGGCTTTGCCTGCGCAAGCGACGCGTTCTTCCCGTTCCGCGACAACGTCGACGTGCTTGCCGAGCATGGTGTGACCTGCATCATCCAGCCCGGCGGCTCCAAGCGCGACGACGAGAGCATCCAGGCCTGCAATGAGCACGGCATTGCGATGGTCTTCACGGGGGCCAGGCATTTTAGGCACTAGAGGCTTTCCCAAGCACCCGACCTTGCCCCTCAAACCGTCGCTCGCGTACCCAAGTACGCGTCGCTCCTCTTTCACGGCAATCTGCGGTACCTGGGCAACCCTCGCCGACCTGTTAGGTTGACTGGGGAGGATGGGGTGTTATCTCGTCCCTTGGACCGGTCTCGCTTCTAAAATAATCTCTGCAAAAGACGGTCGCTCCGTTTGGGGGGCCGTCTTTTTGGTATAAGAGGACGGAATGACTAACACGAAAGGTACAACCATGCCCCAGATTGATGATGCCGAGCTGTTTGGCAATGCCGAGGATCAGCGTGCGTACGAGGATTTTTGCGCCAATCAGGAGGCGGTCGAGAAGTTCACGCTCGACAAGCCCGCGCTCATCTGCCGTTGGCGCATGTCCAACAAAAAGGTACCCATGCTCAATCGTCACATCCGCGCGTTGTCCGAGCGTCTGGTGCAGGGCGAGCCGCTTACCCATAACATGCTCAGCTGGGCCAAGCAGCACGTTGAGTGGTCGCTAGCCGAGGGCGACTATACCGCGCACGATGGCGTGCTCATGCTGGTGATCGACGTTAACGGCAATGCCGCCATGACGGTGGGGGAGTACGAGCCGCTGGCCGATACGTCGGCCAAGGCGCTGCGTGCCCGCTCCGCCGAGGCCCGCTCCGAGGCCGACGAGACCGGCGTGGCGCCCGAGCTGCTCGCCGCCGTCAACAACGGTGAGCTGACCTTTGTGGCGCCGACGGATGAGTGCCTGTGTGGCACGGCGACGCTCATCGAGCAGCTGGCCCAGACCAAGGGCATCCCGGTCACGCGCGTGGACATTCCCGCACAGCTCAAGGGTGCGCTGTTCCTGGTGAGCGACGAACACGGCGTGGTTCCCGCAACCGAGACGGACGCCGCGGAGGCCGACGCCGCCACGGTCGTCTTCTTTGCCGACGGCTACGAAAAGCTCCGTGCCCGCCGCTCCTAACCTCAAGGCGGGGTTGGCTTACTGAAGCGAGCGAGCGCGTTCGATGGCGTAGGCGAGCGACAGCTGCTCCATCTCCGGGGCGCATTTGTAGCTCAGTCCGGTGAGAGCTGTCACCTTATCGAGGCGATATCGAATCGTGTTCGGGTGCTGGCTCGTCTGCTTGGCGGTTCGCTCGATACGTCGGTCGTTCTCAATGAATGCGGCGAGCGTGGATTCCAACTCGCTGCCATGCTCACTGTCGTGCTCGCGTATCGGCGAGAGGATCGCCTCCGAGAACGATCGCATCTCCGGGGTTTCCGCAAAAGGCATCACGGTTCTCAGGATGCCGAGCTGCGTATAGCGCACGGGACTCTCGGCTCGTTGACAAGATAGGCGCTGTGCGTAAATCGCCTGCGAGATCGCCTGCGCCACCGCCTCGTCTCCAAACAGAATATCGCTGATGCCGAGCCCCTCCGCTCCGCCATCGATACCGCTAGCCTCGATGAGCTCCGTGAGCGCCTGCACGATTCGCTCCACATCGAGCGTCTGTTCCGAGTCGCTTGTCGCTACGAATAACAAACCACCGTCATAGGGTGCCAGCATGTTGTGGCATCCGGCGAGGGTCGATTTTGCACAGAGACGCTCGATTTGCAAAAACGTACGCGGATCGAGGGGCTCTGCAAACGATGCGAACAGGGCGACCGCTTCGTCCAGAAATGACGGGTTGAGGCCTCGGATGCGTCGGCAGATGGACTCGGGCGATACGTCTGTCCTCAGGGCATCGATCTCGCGCTGTGCGAAGTCGATGGACGCGAGCTGCTCGATATGCCGTTTGACCTCATAGATGACGCTGTCAAAGAACAGTGAGTCGTCGGTCGTGAGAAAGACCGGGTAGTGCCGCGCGTTGGCGTAGCGGATGGCTTGGTCGGGAATCGGGATGTGCAGGACGTTTTTGATGATGAGACCGCTCGTTCCCTTGGCGACGAGGTATTTCACGGCTTCAGCGATGAGGTGCGGGTCGTCCTTCGCATAGAGGAAAGTGCTGAGGACGATTTCGTCTGAGCTGAAGTTGACGCGCTGGTACTTGTTCTTGAGGCCGGGCATAAGTTCATAATCGAGGATCCCGACGCCAGAGACGGCACACGAGACGCCATCGCTGCCGGCGATTAGGCGGACCGACCCCTCATATTCCCGTGAGAAGTCCGAGATGGTGTATAGCATCAACATCACCTTATAAATTAATACAATAAGTACAGGTATAAATAGGATAATCGCACATTCGTATACCGTTGATGCGGGAAATAGTTCAAATACCTGCTGATAGAACGAAAAATCAGATCGAGAATCGTTGTAGATTCCAACAAGAAATGATCCTTGGCGGCATCGTTACTAAACCGTACAGTGAAGCAACGTAAAGCTTTTGCTGAGAGGAGCGATGATGGGGCAGATGGTGGTGCTTTCGGCCGAGGAAGTTTCCAAGGTGCTGACGATTGAGGATGCAATCGCTGCCGTGGAGGAGGCATATCGCCAGAAGGCAACGGGCAAGGGTGTTGCGTGGCCGATGGTATATGAGCAGTTCGAACCCGGCGTGGCCGATATGGATATCCGCTCGGGCGAGTTAGCGGGAAGCGGCCTCTTCGGCCTGAAGCTCACTGCTTGGTTCTCTCAGAATCCCAAAAAGGGGCTGCCTGAGATCTTTGGCACCACGCTGCTGTGCGACAACGCGACGGGAGAGCCGTTGGCGCTGCTCAATGCCTCCGCCGTCACTGGACTTCGCACCGGTGCCGCCGCTGCGCTCGGTGCCAAGTGGCTGGCTCGGGCGAATGCGTCCAAACTGCTTGTTGCGGGTGCCGGCCATATGAGCACCTATATGGTGGCGGGCGTGCTCGCCGCCTGTCCCAAAGTGAGCGAGGTCAAGGTTTGGGAGCCGGTTTCCGATGCCGCGCCCGAGGCCCGCGTCGATCGCATGCGAGACGAGGTCGCCCATATCTTGGGCGCCTGCGAGCATGCTCGCGAGGCGTCCTCCTATTCCATCGAGGCGACGGCCGACGGCCAAGGTGCCGCGGCAGAGGCCGACATCATCGTGACGATCACGCCGGCGACCAAGCCCATCATCCCCGATGCATGGGTGCGTCCCGGTACGCATATCTCCTGCGTCGGTGCCGACATGCCCGGCAAGCAGGAGCTCGCCTCGGCGCTTGTCGCACGTGCCGCTGTTTACGTCGACGATCGCGAGCAATCCGTCACGTCCGGTGAGCTGGAGATTCCGGTTGCCGAGGGTGCCGTCACGCCCGAGGGCATCAAAGCGGAGCTCGGCGAAGTCATCGCCGGCGCGGCTACGGGGCGTTCGGATGACGAGCAGGTGACGGTGTTCGATACGTCGGGCATCGCCGTTCAGGACCTTTCGACATCGAAAATCGCCTACGACCGCGCCGTCGAGGCGGGGCTGGGCACCGTGGTGGAACTGTAAGAAAGTCAAGGAAAGGAAGCGACAATGCAGATCAAGGATTTCGCCGTCGAGCAGTGGATGAACGAGTGGGAGACCAAGTGCACCCACAACGTTGCGGAGACGTGCGTCTACTCCCTCACGCTCGACCAGCTGTTCGAGCTTACGAACACCGACAAGAAGGCGTGGCTCGACAGCCTGTGCTCGCGCCGATTCACCTACGGAGACATTGAGGGGCAGCCCGGCTTCCTCGAGGGGGTTGCGCGTCTCTATAAGACGGTCGAGCCCGGGCATATCGTGCCCACGCACGGCGCGACCGGTGCCAACTCCCTGGTTATTTCCACGCTCGTCGAACCGGGCGATCACGTAGTCTCCGTCAAGCCCACCTACCAGCAGCTTTACTCGATTCCCGAGATGTGCGGTGCGAAGGTCGATATCCTTCAGCTCGATCGCAAGAACGGCTACCACGTCGACGTCGACGCGCTTGATGCTCTGGTGACCGACGATACCAAGCTCATCTGCATCAATAACCCGGACAACCCCACGGGCGCCCTGCTCGACACCGAAACGCTCAAGGCGATTGTCGAGGTCGCACGCAAACACGACGCGTGGGTGCTCTGCGACGAGGTCTACCGTCTGCTTACTCAGACGGATGAGTACTCCGAGTCCGTGATCGACCTGTACGACAAGGCCATCGTCACCGCATCCATGTCCAAGGTCTGGTCGTTCGCCGGCCTGCGTCTGGGCTGGGCGGTCACCAAGAGCCCGGAGCTCCGTCGCGCGCTGCTCTCGCATCGCGACTACAACCTGATTTCCGCCGGCATATTCAGCGAGTCGGTGCCGGAGCTGATTCTGGGCAACGCTTCCGTGATCCTTGAGCGCAGCCGTCGCATCGTCCGTCAGAACCTTGCTGTTCTGGAGAAGTGGGTCGAGAGCGAGCCGCACCTGTCGTTCGTCAAGCCCGAGGCGGGTACCACTGCGCTCGTGTATTACGACTACGACATCGACTCCAGGACGTTCTGCATTGACATGATTAAGAAATCCGGCGCGCTCGTCACCCCGGGCGATTGCTTCGAGGAGCCCAAGAGTATGCGCATCGGCTATGCATACTCCGATAACACCGACGACCTGCAGAAGGGCCTGGATGCCATCTCTGCGTTCATGCGTACGCTCGAGTAGAGGCTCGAGGTCGAAGTGATGGGGCCGATCGGTTTAGGACTGGTCGGCCCCTATTTTCTCTCAAGGCTACCGAACACTTTTGTCATATTAGGTGTCCACGGGGTCGTATCGCTGCGACGCCGTGGGCATAATGGTGTGGAAAGTGCAAGTTACGCGAAATGGGAGGACACATGGCGCTGATCTATGTCGTTGAGGACGACGAGCCCATTCGTCGCGAGCTTGTCGACATCCTTGCCCGTGCCGGTTTTGAGGTTGAGGTATGTGAATCGTTCGAGCATGTCTCGCGCGATATTCTCGCCGCCGCGCCCGACCTGGTGCTGCTCGACCTCACGCTTCCCGTCAAGGACGGCCAGCATATCTGCCACGAGGTTCGCCGCGAATCCGAGGTTCCCATCATCGTCCTCACGTCGCGCACGACCGAGATCGACGAGGTCATGGCCATGACGCTCGGCGCGGACGACTTTGTTCCCAAGCCCTATAGCGCCCGTGTGCTCGTGGCGCGCATCAATGCCTTGCTGCGTCGCACCGCGGCGGCGGGCGAGCGCAGCACGCTCGTCCACAAGGGACTGGAGCTCGACCTTGCTCGCTCCGCGGTCACCAACACGGCGACCGGCGACAGCACCGAGCTCACCAAAAATGAGCTGCGCATTCTCTCGCTGCTCCTGAGCCGCGCGGGCAAGATCGTTTCGCGCTCGGCTATCATGCAGGACCTGTGGGACTCCGACGCCTTCGTGGACGACAATACGCTTACCGTCAACATCAACCGCCTGCGCACCACGCTCGAAAAAATCGGCATCAAGGGGTATTTGACAACGCACCGCGGCCAGGGCTATTCGGTCTAGGGGCCGGCTATGTCGTTTGGCAAGTTCTTTAAAGATGCGCTGCTTCCCGTCGCCGTGTGGGCGTGCGGCGTGCTGCTGAGCTGCTTTGTGCTGACGGTCGCCGACGCACCCGTTTCCATCGTGGTCGTGGCGGTCGGCGTGTCCTATATCTTTGGTATGCTCGGCATCGTGATCGAGTACGCGCGCCGTCGTCGTTTTCTGCGCCAGCTGGAGCGTGCGGCAGAGGAGCTCGAGAGTCCCGCATGGGTGCAGGAGATGGTGCAATGTCCGACCTATGCCGAGGGCGAGCTCGAGTACGAGGTCTTGCGCCGGGTGGGCAAAGCCGCTTGTGACGAGGTTGCCGAAGGCAGGCGCCAGACCGATGACTATCGCGACTATATCGAGAGCTGGGTCCACGAGGCCAAGCTGCCTCTGGCGGCAGCCCATCTGATTTTGGAAAACCTGGATGGCAGCGAAGACGACCTGTCGCGTGTGGATGACCTCGGTCGCGAGCTTGCTCGCGTGGAGCGCTATATCGACCAGGCGCTGTACTATGCGCGCTCGGAGGTTGTGGAGCGCGACTACCTGATTCGTCGCTGGGACCTTAAGACCTTGGTGACGGGCGCGATTAAAGCCAACGCCCGCGAGCTCATCGCGGCGCACGTGGCTCCGGTGTGCGAGAACCTCGACTTTGAGGTCTTTACCGACGAGAAGTGGCTCGAGTTTATTCTGGGCCAGCTCATTCAGAACAGCATTAAATATGCGCGTGAGGACGGTGCGAAGATTGTGTTTTCGGGCGCGTTGTTGGACGAAGGTCTGGCAAGCGAGCGCATCGAGCTCGCCGTTGCGGACAACGGCTGCGGCGTGAGCGCGGCCGACCTGCCGCGCGTGTTCGAGAAGGGCTTTACCGGCGACAACGGCCGCACCACCAAGCGCGCAACGGGCATCGGCCTCTACCTGGTGGCGCGCCTGTGCTCCAAGATGGGCATCGACGTCACCGCAGCATCCGAGCCCGGCGAAGGCTTCGTCGTAACATTCGCGTTTTCAACGAATAAGTTTCAATATTTCGAGTAACGCACGCGGCAGACGCCCACCCAAACAAAAACGTGCAGCCCAAACAAAACGTGCCACCCCAAACGGGGCGGCACGCTATCTTTTATCAGACAACTCGCTGAAGTAAGGCTGCGAAGGCCGCGGGGCCGGGAGGGGTTTCCTAAGGGCACATCCCGCAGCCGCAACGCGGCGAGGACGTGCCCGTGGAAACCCCGCAGGCCCCGCGGCCGGTGGGAGCAACGCTACTTCACGACCAAGATGTCGCAGTCCGTATTGCGCAGCAGGAACGTCGAAATCGAACCCAGGAGCGCATACTTGATCGAGGACAGGCCGCGGGCGCCGCAGAGCACCAGGTCGGGCTTAACCACGTCGAGCATCTCGTCCTTGAGCGTCTCGCGAATGCGGCCGGCGCGAATCATGACCTCGACCTCGGGAATATCGGGATTGGCCTTGGCCTCTTCGAGCTGCTTGGCGATGGAGTTCTTAAATGCCTCCTCTAGGCCGTTGACCAGATCGACCGGATAGGAACCGGCGCTCTCGAGCGCCGTGGAATCGATAACGTGGCCGATGATTAGCTTGGCGCCGTTGTTCGCGGCGACCTTGATGGCGCGTGCGAGCACAAAATCCTGCTGCTCAGTACCGTCGAGTGAAACAAATACCTTGGTGTAGCCCTCGTTCATGGTTTCCTCCTTGGTCTATCGCACGGGCGCGGGGCTCGTGCATCGGGCGGGCGCGGGCGCGTTGGCCGCCGGACACTTTATCTTGTTGCAGTTATACCCAAGGATTTGGGTTTGACCGCTCGCAATTCTGTGAACGGGCGAGTTTTTTGGTAAGGGTAGGCGCAGGCGCGCCGCCAACGGTTGATAATGGGACATCGCCCGCACCGTCCGCAGAACAATATCGGCGGGTGTCTAACGAGGGGGTCCCTTTGGATATTATCGAGCTTCTAAAATCTGCCTTCATGGGCCTGGTCGAGGGCATCACCGAATGGCTGCCTGTTTCGTCGACCGGTCACATGATCTTGGTGGACGAGTTCGTCAAGATGAACGTGAGCGAGACGTTCTGGAATATGTTCCTGGTTGTGATTCAGCTCGGCGCCATTCTGGCCGTCTGTGTGCTGTTCTTCCATGAGCTCAATCCGTTCTCGCCCAGCAAGGGCAAGGAGGGCCGTCGCGACACCTGGGTGCTGTGGGGCAAGATCGTGCTCGGCTGTATTCCCGCCGCGGCGATTGGCCTGCCGCTCAACGACTGGATGGAGGAGCATTTCTACAACGCTCCCGTCGTGGCGCTGGCACTCATCGTGTACGGCGTGCTGTTTATCGTGATTGAGAACTGGCGTGCGAGCAAGCGCGAGGAAATGGCCGTTGCCGGTTCGTTTGGTTCGCGTGCTGTGGTGTCGGGTGAACGTCCCGCCGGTGCGCACTTTGCGGCGCCCGCCACGGCTACCGCTGAGGATGAGGACGATGACGAGAATCTGGACTTTGGCTCCATCGCCACGCTCGAGGATCTCAGCTGGAAGACTGCGCTGGGTATCGGCTGCTTCCAGGCGCTTTCGCTGGTGCCTGGTACGTCTCGCTCCGGTTCTACCATCATCGGCGGCCTGCTGCTGGGCTGCACGCGCTCGGTGGCGTCTAAGTTCACGTTCTTCCTGGCTATTCCCGTTATGTTTGGCGCAAGTGCGCTCAAGCTGGTCAAATACTTCATCAAGGGCGGCACGTTCGGCACCAACGAGATCGCCATCTTGGGCGTGGGCTGCGTCGTCGCCTTTGTGGTGTCGCTCATTGCCATCAAGTGGCTTATGGGCTTTGTTCGCCGTCACGACTTCAAGTGCTTCGGCGTCTACCGCATCATCCTGGGCATCGTGGTGCTCGCGTACTTCTTCGTCCTGGAGCCTATGCTCGGCCTGTAGCTTGGTTGACGCTGCGCGGCGGCCAGAACGACAATTTGTCATTCAAAGGGGGTGGCATGACCAAAAGGTCTATGCCGCCCCCTTTTCATGCCAATTTGTTCGCCCTGACCGTCGCTCGCTGCTGCTGCCATGACATCGGTGGTTTCGTGATTGTCAATAGATTGGTGCAAAGTAACCTGACCCCATTGCGCCAAATTCGCTGGGGCGGGCCTGACGGCGGCGCACGGAGTCGTGGTGTGATTTGCGTCGGTGTCCGCGCGGCTCGGTATACTGGTACGGCTCAAACTATGGCGCTGCCCGCAGGCGCGCCGTCTGTCAGATGAGGAGTCGCCCATGACCCAGCCCTTGCCCTGGGAAAAGAACGCCGCGGTACCCGTGCCGCCTGCGCCGGAACCCGTGCCGCTCGATGCATACACCGCCCCCGCTGCGCCGGAGCCCGAGCTCGTTCCGCTCGACATCTACGACGCTCCCGCGCCGGCGCCCAAGCCTGCCAAGCCGCTCGTCGACATCGACAGCCTTAATCCCGCCCAGCGCGAGGCGGTCCTGACCACCGAGGGCCCGTTGCTGGTGCTCGCCGGCGCCGGCTCGGGCAAGACCCGCGTCTTGACCTTCCGCATCGCACATATGCTCGGCGACCTGGGTGTTAAGCCTTGGCAGGTTCTTGCCATTACGTTTACCAACAAGGCTGCGGCCGAGATGCGCGAGCGTCTGGCGGCACTCATTCCCAGCGGCACCCGTGGCATGTGGGTGTGCACCTTCCATGCCATGTGCGTGCGCATGCTGCGCGAGGACGCCGACCTGCTGGGCTACACCGGCCAGTTCACCATCTACGATGACGATGACTCAAAGCGCATGGTACGTGACATTATGCAGGCGCTCGGCATCGAGCAAAAGCAGTTCCCCATCAACATGATCCGCAGCAAGATCAGCTCGGCCAAAAACGCCATGATCGGGCCCGAGGACATGCTCAAATCCGCTGACAGCCCCAATGACAAAAAGGCCGCGCAGGTCTACCTGGAGCTGGAGCGCCGCCTGCGCGCCGCCAACGCGATGGACTTCGACGACCTGCTCGTGCGCACGCTCGAGCTACTGCGAACCCGCCCCGAGGTGCTCGATAAGTACCAAGAGCGCTTCCGCTACATTAGCGTCGACGAGTATCAGGACACCAACCACGTCCAGTACGAGATCGCCAACCTGCTGGCCGCCGAGTACCAAAACCTCATGGTTGTGGGCGACGACGACCAGTCCATTTATAGCTGGCGTGGCGCCGACATCACCAATATCCTGGACTTTGAGAAGGACTTTAAAAACTGCAAGACCGTCAAGCTGGAGCAGAACTATCGCTCCACGGGTCACATCCTGAGCGCCGCCAATGCTGTTGTTCGCCACAACTCGCAGCGCAAGGACAAGCGCCTGTTTACGGCCGAGGGCGATGGCGAGAAGATTCAGGCTTTCCAGGCAAGCGACGAGCGCGACGAGGGCCGCTGGATTGCCGGCGAGATCGAGAAGCTGCATGCCAAAGGCACGAGCTACGACGATATCGCCGTGTTCTACCGCACCAACGCCCAGTCGCGTATCCTCGAAGATATGTTCCTGCGCGCGGGCGTGCCCTACAAGATCGTGGGCGGTACGCGATTCTTCGACCGTGCCGAGATCCGCGACGTCATGGCCTACCTCAAGATGATCGTGAACCCGGCCGACGAGATGAGCGTCAAGCGCGTCATCAACACGCCGCGCCGCGGCATCGGCTCCACCTCGATCCAAAAGATCGAGCAGCTGGCGCGTGACAACCGCTGCTCGTTCTTCCAGGCCTGCGAGATCGCAACAGCCGAGACGGGCATGTTTAGTGCCAAGGTGCGCAACGGCCTGTCGAGTTTTGTGGCGCTGGTGCGCGAGGGCCGTCGCATGGACGGCGAGCTCAAGGATGTTGTCGAGATGATTGTCGACAAGACGGGCCTGCTGCAGGCGTTTCGCGCCGAGGGCACCATGGAGTCCGAGAGCCGCGCCGAGAACATCCAGGAATTCCTGGGCGTCGCCGCCGAATTTGAGGAGACGCACGAGGATATCGAGGGCACGCTCGAGAGCTTGGAAGAGCTGCGTGCAGCCGGTGTTGCCGATGTGCCTGCCAGTGCCGAGCCCGAGCCCGTTGTGGTGAGCGCGCCTGCGCCCGAGCCAGGGCCGTCCGCGCCCGCGTCTTCGTTTGAGGCGCTCGTCGGTGCTCGCGACGCCGCGGGCACCAATCCGCTCGATAGTCTGGCCGCTCCGGCGCTCTCGCCGCAGGATGCCCTGGCTGCCGCCATCGCAGGCAACGCCTATGCCGCACCGACGGAGCTGCCGGCGGGCGCTGTACATGCCGACGAGATCGAGCGCACCTATGGCCCGCTCACTTGCAAGGCGTTGCCGGCGCTCATGGAGTGGCTGGCCCTGCGCTCCGACTTGGATTCCCTGGCCGGCGAGACGCATGCCATCACCATGATGACCATCCACTCCGCCAAGGGCCTGGAGTTCCCGGCGGTGTTCGTGGCCGGCATGGAGGAGGGTATCTTCCCGCACGTGCACGACTTTGGCGGCAGCGATGACCCGGGCAAGCTCGAGGAGGAGCGTCGCCTGGCCTACGTTGCCATCACGCGCGCCCGTAAGCGCCTGTTCCTGACCTATGCGGCCACGCGTCGTACTTACGGCTCGACTTCTGCCAACCCGCGTTCTCGCTTCCTCAACGAGATTCCGTTTGAGGATATCGAGTTTAGCGGTATCGGTTCTGCCGGTTTTGAGGGCACGGGCTGGGAGAAGCGCGGCGACCGTCACGGCACCTTTGGCTCGGGCATGGGCTCGGATATGTATGGCGGCAAGGTGTTCGGTTCGCATACGCGCTCGACCGGCGGCTCCGGATCGCGCGGCGGATCGAGCTTCGACGATTTTTTTGGTGGCAGCAGCTACGGGACCGAGCGCCATCGTGGGGTCTCGCCCGACGCCGGCCGTGTTGCCTCGACCTTTGGCTCGGGCGCTCCGCGAGCCAAAAAGCTGTCGTCCAAGGTATCGCCGACGGTGGAGCGCAAGGTCGACCGCGCCAGCGCGTCGCAGGACTTTGCCGCGGGCGATACCGTGAGCCACAAGACCTTTGGCACGGGCACCGTTATCTCGGCCGCGGGCGACATGATCGAGGTGCAGTTCGAAAAGACCGGCCAGACCAAAAAGCTTATGAAGGGCTTTGCGCCTATAGTGAAACTGACCTAGGCGGCTTTCCCAGGCACGGCACCTCGGCCTTCAATCGTCGGGCATGACCTCAAGGTCTATGCCCTCCTCTTTCAGGCCGATCTGCCGCACCTGGAAAACCCGTACATCCGGCTAGGCGGGCGCGCCGGGGGCTTTGGTCGCCTGCTCGGACAGTCCTGACTCGCACGGAGAACACATTAAGTGCTCTCCGGCTCGTGCGGAACTCGCGATCGACGTTGCCCATGGCGCCTGTCCGGGGCCTTGGGCAACGTTGTTGTACGACCGTTGCTCTGCTCGGTCGCTTTTTGGTCTGGAGAGCCGGGTGGGCTGATAAATAGATATGAGTAGGGGCTCTCCCGTACATGGACGGGAGAGCCCCTTGTTGCGTTTGGGTTGTTGGTGCGATCTACAGGTGCGAGACGATCAGTTCCATCTTGCCTTTGAGGTCAATGGAGCTGACGGTACTGGGTGCCAGCAGGTGACTGCCCTTGTGGACGGGGTCGCCGCAGACGGTGCCTTCGCCGTCGATGACCGACAGGCACATGAAGGGCCAGCGCTGGTCGAGGGTCTTGCTGCCGTCGACGCGCACGCGATCGACGGTGTAGCAGGGGTTGGACTCGAGCTCGGTCACGCCATCGACCTCGGGCGCGGTCACCGTGCCGTCGGTCGGAGCCTGCGCGTTAAAGTTGATGCAATCGAGGCTCTGCTCAATGTGCAGCGGGCGCAGCTTGCCGTCGGTGCCGGGGCGGTCGTAGTCGTACAGACGATACGTCACGTCGCTCGACTGCTGCGTCTCCAAAATGAGCGTGCCGGTCTTAATGGCGTGCACGGTACCGGAGTCGATTTGGAAAAAGTCGCCCTTGTGGATCGGCAACACGTTGAGCATGTCGTCCCAGCGGCCGTCCTCGATCATCTGTGCGGCCTCGGCGCGATCTTTGGCGCGCTGCCCGACGATGATCGTGGCGCCGGGCTCGCAGTCCAGCACGTACCAGCACTCGGTCTTGCCCAGGCTACCGTTCTCATGCTCGGCGGCGTACTCGTCGTCGGGGTGAATCTGGATCGAAAGGTCGTCCTTGGCGTCCAGGATCTTAATGAGCAGTGGGAACTCCTTGCCCTCGCAGTTGCCAAAGAGCTCGCGGTGCTCGGCCCACAGCCACGACAGTGTGTGGCCGGCATACGGGCCCTCCGCGATCTGGCAGTCGCCGTTGGGGTGGGCCGAGATAGCCCAACACTCACCGATGGGACCCTCGGGAATGTCGTAACCAAATACGGTTTCGAGCTGGCGGCCGCCCCAGATCTTCTCGTGGAAAATCGGCGTCAGTTTAATCAAATCGGACATGTTCATACCCCCATGGTGTTGCGCGGCCGCCCGCTCTAATCGAGTCATAACGAGCGCCCGCATGACTACAAAAACCTATGCCAACGTTACGTTGTGCAGCTCAAAGCGGTCGCCGACGTTGCGCGAAATCGAGTACTCAAAGGCGTTGCCGCTATCCAAAAAGCCAATCTGGTTGAGCTCGAGCAGGGGAGCGCCGGGTTTGGTGTCCAGGCGCTCGGCCTCTTCCTCGGTTGCCGCCACGGCACGGATGGTGCGGTGGAAGCTCGAAATCTTCAGCCCGCATTGCTCGCGGATAAAGCTATAGACCGATCCGTACAGGTCCTTCTTTTTAAGGCCCGGTATCAGCTCGAGAGGCATGTAGGTGTACTCGATGACGATGGGCTTCTCGTCGACCTGGCGCACGCGCACGATGTGATAGGCAAAGTCGTCCTCGGCAATTCCCAGCTGAGTAGCGACGTCCGCTGGTGGATTGACAATCGAGAAATCGTAGACCACCGAGGTTACCTTCTCCCCGCGGTGCTCATACGAAAAGCCCTGGGCGCGGTCGTTTTTGCCCTGGAAAAACGCCTGGTCGGGAAGACCCGCCGTGTCCTTAACGTAGGTGCCCGACCCGCGACGGCTGGTAACAAGACCCTCCTCGGTGATCTGCTCGATTGCGCGCTTGACGGTGATCTTGGAAACGCTATACAGCTCGCAAAACTCTACGACGGTGGGCAGTTTGTCGCCCGGCTTAAGGGCGCCGTCCTCGATGCTTCGACGGATATCTGCAGCTATCGCCTCGTATTTGGGAATCATGGAACCTCCTTTCTGACATATATAAATTCATATATGAATACATAAGTAAGTATAACCCCCAATGAGGCACCCATATTACTTTTATATAAGAAGTCCGAGAAAGAAAAAAGAAAAAGACGCTTTACTTTGAAAATTAGAGCGCTATAGTTGTAGGCAACGAACGGAGCCCTGCAGTACAGCAGGACCGGCCGTTTGGGGACGGTTTTGTTTTGGCGGGCTGGATACACAGATAACCGGTGCGCGCCCGCGCCGGATAACCTGCCAAGGCAAACCCGTCTCCAACCGGAAGCTCTAGAACACGAAAGTGAGGACTTGATGGCACAGTATCAGCTGCCCCGTGACTTCTTCTTTGGCGCCGCTATGTCCGGCCCGCAGACCGAGGGTCAGTGGAACCAGGGCGGCAAGCTCGAGAACCTGTGGGACACCTGGTCCATCCAGGATCTGGGTTCGTTCTACAACCGCGTTGGCTCTTATGCCGGCAATGACTTTATGGCTAAGTACCAGGAGGACCTTCGCATTATGAAGGACTTGGGCCTGGATACCTATCGCACGTCCATCCAGTGGAGTCGTCTGCTCGATGCCGACGGCAACCTTAATGAGGAGGGCGCCGCGTGGTACCACGAGCTGTTTCGTGCCTCTCGCGAGGCCGGGTTGGAGCCGTTCGTCAACCTGTACCACTTTGACATGCCCACCTACCTCTTTGACCGCGGCGGTTGGGAGAGCCGTGAGGTCGTCGAGGCTTACGCGCATTACGCCGACGTCGCCTTCCACGAGTTTGGCCAGGAGATTAAGTACTGGTTCACCTTTAACGAGCCCATCGTCGAGCCCGAACAGCGCTATCAAGAGGGCGTGTGGTTCCCGCAGCTCCACGACTTTAGCCGCGCCCGCACCGTGCAGTATCACATCTCGCTGGCGCATTCGCTGGCCGTGGCCAACTACCGCCGCGCCTATGACGAGGGCGCCGTTCGCAGCGATGCCAAGATTGGCATGATCAACTGCTTTACCCCGGTCTATACCAAGGAGAATCCCAGCGAGGCAGACCTCGAGGCCGTGCGTATGACCAGCGGTATCAACAATCGCTGGTGGCTCGATCTTATTACCAAGGGCGAGCTTCCCGCCGACGTGCTCGACAGCCTGGCCGAGGGCGGCGTTAAGCTTCCGTTCCGTGCCGGCGACCAGGAGATTCTCAAGCAGGGTGTTGTCGACTGGCTCGGCTGCAACTACTACCACCCCACGCGTGTTCAAGCGCCGGCGAGCAAGGTCGACCAGTACGGCCTGCCGCACTTTGCCGACGAGTACGTATGGCCCGATGCCGTTATGAACGAGAGCCGCGGCTGGGAGATCTACCCGCAGGGTCTCTACGACTTTGGCATGGACTGCGCCAAGAATTACCCCGATCTTGAGTGGTTTGTATCCGAAAACGGTATCGGCATTATGGACGAATACAAGAACCGTGACGCCGAAGGAACCATCCAGGATGACTACCGCGTCGACTTTGTACGCCAGCACCTGGAGTGGGTGGCCAAGGCAATTGCCGGGGGCGCCAAGTGCCGCGGATACCATTATTGGGCCGTCATCGATAACTGGTCTTGGGCGAATGCCTTTAAGAACCGTTACGGCTTTGTCGAGGTCGACCTGATGGACGGCTACAAGCGCCGCCTTAAGAAGTCGGCGGCTTGGCTCAAGCAGGTCGCAACGACCCACGTGGTCGACTAGCGACCAAGCAGACGCCCAGACCGCGCGCCGCCGCGCGCAAAACATGGCACATCTGGTGGCAGAGGGCGACAGACCACCGTGCGCATAGGAAAAGGCCGGATTTGAAAGTTAGGAGCAATCATGGCCAGTGACAACGGAAAGAGTTTCCTCGACAAGTTTGCCGAGGTCTCTGCGAAGGTGGGAAACCAGGTTCACCTGCGTTCCCTGCGCGATGCCTTCGCAACCATCACGCCGCTCTATATCCTTGCGGGTATCGCGGTTCTTATTAACAACGTCGTGTTCCCTCTGTTCCCGCTCGATGCGGCGGGTCTTGCCAACCTTCAGACCTGGGGCTCGGCAATTACGCTGGGCACCCTCAACGTCTCTGCCATCATCTTGGCTGGACTGATTGGCTACAGCCTCGCTAAGAACGAGCGCTTCGATAACCCGCTCGCTTGCGTGGTCGTCGCCATCTCCGCTTTCGTCATCATGATGCCGCAGCAGATCACCGCCACGCTTGCCGCCACGAGTCCGCTGCTCACCGACAAGATTACCTCTGCCGAGGTCACGGGCGCCCTTTCGACTGCCAACACCGGTACCAACGGTCTGTTCGCGGCCATTATCATCGCTCTGCTCTCCGTTACGCTCTTCATTAAGATTTCCGGCGTCGAGAAGCTCAAGGTCAAGCTGGGCGAGGGTGTGCCTCCCGCGGTCTCCAACTCCTTTAACGTCATGATCCCGATGCTGCTCAACCTCTCGATCTTCGCCATTGCCGCGGCTCTGCTCGCCGTGTTTGCCGGCACCGATCTGTGCACCATTATCTCCACGTGCATTTCCAACCCGCTCAAGAGCATCATGAACGCCGGTCCGTGGGCTGTTATCCTCATCTACACCCTTGCTAACCTGCTGTTCTGCGTTGGTATTCACCAGTCCACCATCTCTGGCGCTACCGTCGAGCCGATCCTGACCATGCTCATCGTCGACAACATGGCTACCTTTGCCGCCGGCGGCACCATCCAGCCCGATCACTACATGAACATGCAGATCGTCAACAGCTTCGCCCTCATCGGCGGCTCGGGCTGCACCCTCATGCTCCTGCTCGATACCTTCCTGTTCTCCAAGAACAAGGCTTCCAAGACCGTTGCCAAGATGGCTATCGTTCCTGGCCTGTTTAACATCAACGAGCCGGTCATCTACGGTTACCCCGTCGTGTACAACCTGCCGCTCATGATTCCGTTCGTGCTTCTTCCCGACCTGTTCATCGGTATCACCTATGGCCTGACCTGTGCGGGCATCATTAGCCCCTGCATCGCCCAGGTGCCTTGGACCATGCCTCCCGTCATTAACGCCCTGCTTGCCACGGGCTTTGACTGGCGCGCCGGCGTGTGGCAGGCTCTCGAGCTTGTCATCGGCATGGCTGTCTACCTGCCCTTTATGAGGATCTCCGAGAAGGCCATCGCCAAGCAGGAGGCCCTTGCCGAGCAGAACGCCTAAACGTTCGTTTTCCCTTCCACCGTTGCGGGCGCCGGTACGCGGTGCCGGTGCTCGCGGCTCTCCTCCTGCGTAAAGATGCAGGGGGGTGGGTACAGTAGCCGCAAGGAATAAAACCAGTTGTCGTCTGCGCGCCGCGCAGTTATAAGGAGGAAACCATGAAGAAGATCATGCTTTGCTGCAACGCCGGCATGTCCACGAGCCTGCTGGTCCAGAAGATGCAGTCCGAGGTCGCAAGCCGCGGTCTGGACATCGAGGTCGAGGCTCGCCCCATGAATGAGGCTCACGATCACCTGGACGAGTGCGACATCTTGCTGCTCGGCCCGCAGATTGGCTACACCAAGGGCGATTTTGAGAAGGAGGCCGCCGGCCGTTTCCCGGTCGAGGTCATCAACATGGTCGACTACGGCCGCATGAACGCCGCCGGCATCATCGACCACTGCGTCAGCGTGATGGGCTAGGTGCAGCGCATGGAGGATATGAACGAACTGCAGATGACCTGCTTCGAGATCATCAGCTACGTCGGTACCGCCAAGAGCATGTACATCAACGCCGTGCAGAAGGCCAAGGAGGGCGATTTCGACGCCGCCGAGGAGCTCATTAAGCAGGGCGACGAGGCCTATAACGGCGGCCACGATGTTCACATGGGACTTCTTAAGAAGGAGGCCAATGGCGAGCGCAACGGCGAGGCCCCGCTGATTCTGCTGCACGCCGAGGACCAGATGGCCGGCACCGAGACCATGCGCGTCATGGCCACGGAGCTCATTGAGGTCCACAAACAGCTACAGGCACTCAAGGCCTAGCTGGCGTTTTCGCCGCGACGGATCGTGCGGTTCGCATACAATCCAGTCCCTTTTGCAGGCGCCGGGAGTCTCCCTCTCCCGGCGCTTTTTGTTTGGCGAGTTGCTGAGCGTCATTGCTCGTTGAGCGGGCGGACGTTTCCCCAGATAAAACCTGCCAAAACAAACCTGTCCCTTTTTGGCAGGTTTTTGTCTTGGGAGCGGTACCATACAGGCAATGTTTAAACGAGAAAGGTGGCTCCCATGGAACCTAAGCAGTACTACATCGGCATTGACGTCGGCGGCACTTCGGTTAAGGAGGGCCTGTTCGACGAGGACGGCAACCTGCTTGCCAAGGCCAGCGTGCCCACGCCTCCCATCGTCGACGCTGCGGGCTTTGCCGCGGTAACCGAGGCTATCGACCAGGTGGTCGCCAAGGCTCAGATTCCGCGCGCCTTTGTGGCGGGCATCGGCCTGGCCGTTCCGTGCCCCATTCCGGCTGCGGGCGATGCCAAGGTCAAGGCGAACATCTCCATCAACCTGCCCGAGCTTAAGATTGCCATTCAGGAGCACTGCCCCGACGCGGTCGTAAAGTACGAGAACGACGCCAACGCCGCCGCCATGGGCGAGGCCTGGCTCGGCTCTGCCAAGGGCGTGCAGAACGTGGTGATGGTCACCATCGGTACCGGCGTGGGCGGCGGCGTCATCATCAACGGCGACGTTGTGTCGGGCGTTGTGGGTGCCGGCGGCGAGATTGGCCACATGTGCCTGAACCCCGACGAGGAGCGTACCTGCGGCTGCGGCGGCCATGGCCACCTGGAGCAGTATTCCAGCGCCACCGGCGTGGTGAGCAATTACCTGGCCGAGTGCAAGGCTGCGGGCGTCGAGCCCATCGAGCTCACCGGTCCTTCCGATTCCAAGGACGTATTCCAAGCCTGCCGCGAGGGCGATAAGCTCGCGCTTGCCGCGGCCGATACCATGGCCGACTACCTCGGCCGTGCCCTGGCGCTTATCGCCAACGTGGTCGACCCTGAGATGTTCCTGATCGGCGGCGGCGCCTCCGCCTCGGCCGATGTCTACCTCGACGCCGTGCGCGAGCACTTTAAGCAGTACGCGTTTTCCGTCTCGCGCGAGACGCCCATCGAGGTCGCCTCGCTCGGCAACGACGCCGGTATCATCGGTGCCGCCTACGTAGCCCTGCGCGCCGCCGGCAAATAGCCGGTGCAAGGGGGTCAGGTTTCTTTGCACCAACATGGTGTAAAAGGGACAGCCTTGGCCCCCGTGCCTACCCCAAAATATGCCGTGGCCCTTC
Source organism: uncultured Collinsella sp. (assembly GCA_902493915.1). GTDB lineage: Bacteria > Actinomycetota > Coriobacteriia > Coriobacteriales > Coriobacteriaceae > Collinsella. Next base: position 16,100 of record CABUQY010000005.1, on the reverse strand, counting down.
CGTCTGCGAAGGCTCGGCATCGGCGTGCTACCATAGCTACGTCCAAGTACACATATCAAGTGGAGGATATCCATGGCAAACGTTCTTGTCTTTGGTCACCAGAACCCCGATAACGACGCCATCATGAGCGCCGTCGTCCTGTCCCAGCTGCTCAACCAGGTTGAGTATGCCGGCAACACCTACGAGGCCTGCGCCCTTGGTCAGCTTCCGGCAGAGTCCGCCAAGCTGCTCGCCGACGCCGGCATCGCCGAGCCTCGCGCGATCGAGTCCGTCGAGGCCGGTCAGCTCGTCGTCCTCACCGACCACAACGAGTCCGCCCAGTCCGTCGCCGGCCTTAAGGACGCCACGGTCTTTGGCGTCGTCGATCATCACCGCATCGGCGACTTCGAGACCGCCGGCCCGCTGCACTACATCTGCCTGCCCTGGGGCTCCAGCTGCACCATCGTCACCAAGCTCGCCGACGTGCTCGGCGTTGAGCTTTCCGACGTCCAGGCCAAGCTGCTGCTCTCGGCCATGATGACCGATACGCTCATGCTCAAGAGCCCCACCACCACCGCTGTCGACCGCGTCGTCGCCGCCAAGCTCGGCGAGCAGGTGGGCGTCGACCCGGTCAAGTTTGGCATGGAGGTCTTCCTCACCCGTCCGTCCGGCTCCTTCACCGCAGCCGAGATGGTCGGCAACGACATCAAGATGTTCGAGCCCGCCGGCAAGAAGCTGCTCATCGGCCAGTACGAGACCGTCGACAAGAGCCGTGCGCTCGGTATGATCGACGAGATCCGCGAGGCCATGCGCGCCTACGCCGCCGAGAAGGGTGCTGACGGCATCGTCCTGTGCATCACCGACATCATGGAGGAGGGCTCGCAGGTCCTGCTCGAGGGCGAGACCGAGGCTGCTCAGAAGGGCCTGGGCATTGCCGACGAGCACGACGGCGTCTGGATGCCGGGCGTCCTCTCCCGTAAGAAGCAGGTTGCTGCCCCCATCATGGCCGCCTGCTAGGTTTAGTTGACCAAACGCCACGACCGGATCGCGGACGCCCCGCGCTCCGGTCGTTTTTTGTGCACGGCGTCGCGTCGTCTCTTGGACAGGCGCACCCGTGCCGTTGAGCAAATAATGTTCAACCTATGGTTCCGCTTTTCGGCCACGCCTGCGTGCCTGTCGTGCAGGGTAGGCTAGATGCAAGCGTAATACGTTAGAGCGCGGCGCCGCCACTTGGGCGGGCCGTGCTTTTTTAAGACGGGAGCTTTCCCGTGAAAGGAGCCGCCCATGGCAGCAACTGAGCAGCTGTTCAACGTTCGTGAGCGCAAGCGTTTTGAGCGCCACGACATTTGGGAGCGCATCGCCGAGAACGGCACGATTTCCGCCGCCGTCATGGTCTTCGCCGCCATCGCCGCCGTCATTTGCGCCAACACCGATGCTTACGAGGCCATCCACCACTTTTTGGAGACCCCGCTGTATGTGGGTCTGGGCAACCTTACGGCTGGCCTCACCGTCGAGCTTTTCGTCAACGACTTCCTCATGGCAATCTTCTTTTTGCTGGTAGGCATTGAGCTTAAGTACGAGATGACGGTCGGCGAGCTCAAAAACCCGCGCCAGGCTATGCTTCCCATGCTGGCAGCCGTGGGCGGCGTCGTCGTTCCCGCCTGCATCTACCTGATCTTTAACCATGCCGGCGCGCACAACGGCTGGGCCATTCCCATGGCAACCGATATTGCCTTTGCGCTGGGCGTGCTGTCGCTTTTGGGCAACCGTGTGCCCAACGGCGTGCGCGTGTTCTTCTCGACGCTCGCCATCGCCGACGACCTCATTTCCATCGCCGCCATCGCCATCTTCTACGGTCAGAGCCCCAATCCGTTTTGGTTGGGCGCCGCCGTGCTTGTGACCTGCGCGCTCGTGTGGCTCAACAAGACGCAACATTACCGCCTTGCCCCGTATTCGGTACTGGGTCTGCTGCTGTGGTTCTGCATGTTCAAGAGCGGCGTACATGCCACGCTTGCTGGCGTCATCTTGGCCTTTACCATTCCGGCCAAGTGCGGCGTCAAGCTCGATAGCCTGACCGACTGGCTGGGCGAGTGCCTGCCGTTGCTCGACGACCGCTACGACGACGAGGCGCACATCTTGGGCCAGCATGACTTTACCGTCTCGACCACCAGGGTCGAGCGCGTCATGCACCGCGTGACCCCGCCGCTCATCCGCATGGAGCGTCTGATCTCCACGCCGGTCAACTTTGTGATTCTACCGATCTTTGCGTTCGTGAACGCACAGGTTCGCCTGGTGGGCGTGGACATGAGCACACTGCTCACCGACCCGGTGACGCTCGGCGTGTACTTTGGCATGCTGCTGGGCAAGCCGATTGGTATCTTTGGCATGACGTTTGCCCTGGTTAAGTTTAGGGTCTGCGAGCTGCCGCACAATGTCAACTGGCACATGATTGCCGGTGTGGGCATTCTGGGCGGCATCGGCTTTACGATGTCGATCCTCATCAGCGGCCTTGCCTTCCCGACGGCCCAGTTTGAGGTTCTGGCCGCCAAGGCCGCCATCCTTGCCGGTTCGGTCACCGCTGCCGTGCTCGGTATGATCTACATGAGCGTGGTCTGCAAACACCCCGCGCCCAAGGACGAGTAAAAGCTCATACAAGTTTGAAAACGCCGCCTGTGAACATCATTACAAGCGGCGTTTTAGTCATTGGGGACGTTCTTAAATGACTAGGTTTATTCCACCGTTCCGTAGATGGCGCCCCAGCCGTGGGCGGCCAAGGCGGAGTTGAGCTGGTCGCAAAGTGACTGGCGGTCGTAATAGCCGGGCGGTAGCAGGTTGACGATTTCCATGAGATCGGGCGCGAGGTCCAAGATCTCGGCCTGCACGATGAGATCCAGGCGGTCGATGGTGTGGCGGTCGTAAAACAGTCCGTCGACCAGGCGCTGCAGGTCGCCGAATTCCTCGGCCTGGAACGATCCGTACTCCATAGTGCCTCCTTGGGCGCTTCACGCCGGCATGCGCGGCGATTCGTAATTTATTGCGATGGACTTAATCTATCACGGCTTCATAACGTTGTGACGGTGGCGGTCTATACTTAGAAGAATTGCAACGTACCGCTTCGTGAAAGGTCGCACCCATGCAGACGATCTACCAGAAGATGGAAACCACCGAACTCGATGCCGCCATCGAGGCGCTCAAAGCCGAGGTCGCCGAGGTCAAGGCCAAGGGCCTGGCGCTCGACATGGCCCGCGGCAAGCCGTCGCCCTCCCAGGTGGACATCTCGCGCCCCATGCTCGATATCCTCAATGCCGATGCCGACCTGCACGACGGCAACGTCGACTGTTCCAACTACGGCTGCTTTGAGGGCATTCCCTCGGCACGCAAGCTGGCGGGGGAGTTCCTGGGCTGCCCCGCCGAGCAGACGCTCGTGCTGGGTTCGTCGAGCCTGCTGATCGAGCACGACATCGCCGGTATGTTCTGGCGCTGCGGCTCGTGCGGCAGCGAGCCCTGGGATGCCTACGAGGCTGCCCACGACGGCAAGAAGGTCAAGTTCCTGTGCCCTGTTCCCGGCTACGACCGCCACTTTGGCATCACCGCCGATCTGGGTATCGAGAACGTCCCCGTCGCGATGACCGACAACGGCCCCGACATGGACGAGGTCGAGCGCCTCGTCGCCGCCGACGATTCCATCAAGGGCATCTGGTGCGTGCCCAAGTATTCCAACCCCACGGGCATCACCTTTAGCGAGGACACTGTGCGCCGCCTGGTTGAGATGCCCACGGCCGCACCCGATTTCCGCATCTTCTGGGACAACGCCTACTGCGTGCACGACCTGTACGACGAGACCGACGAGCTCGCAAACATCTTTGACCTCGCTCGCGCGGCGGGCACCGAGGACCGCGTGGTGGCATTTGCCTCGACGTCCAAGATCACCTTCCCGGGCGCCGGTATCGGCTTTATCGGTGCGAGCCCCGCGGTCATCGCCGAGTTCTCCAAGCGCCTGAAGGCCGGCCTCATCAGCGCCGACAAGCTCAACCAGCTGCGTCACGTGCGTTTCCTTCCCACCATCGAGGCGGTCAAGGAGCACATGAAAAAGCATGCCGAGTTTCTGCGCCCGCGCTTTGAGGCCGTTGAGCGCAAGCTCACCGAGGGCCTGGGCGAGACGGGCTGCGCCACCTGGACGCACCCCCGCGGCGGCTACTTTGTAAGCTTCGATGGTCCCGAGGGTTCAGCCCAGAAGGTCGCCGCGCTCTGCGCCGACCTGGGCGTCAAGCTCACGCCGGCTGGTGCCACCTGGCCTTATGGCAAGGACCCGCGCGACACCAACATCCGCATCGCGCCGAGCTATCCCACGGTCGAGGACCTGGAGGCCGCGCTCGATGTGCTGGTGCTGGCCGTCAAGCTTGTCGCTGCCGAGCTTGCGCGTGCCGAGCGCGCCTAACGCGCGGCTTCCCGTACTATCCGCACTTTCGATACGTAAAGGAGCGTATACATGGATTTGGGTATTTCCATCAACCCCACGCCGGAGATCTACACCATTAAGGTAACCGGCGAGATCGATATCTCTAACGCCGATAGCCTGCGCAATGCTATCGACCTGGCGCTCGAGCAGCCCACTGAGGCCGTTGAGCTCGATTTTGCCCAGGTGAGCTACATCGATTCGACGGGCATTGGCGTGCTCGTGGGCGCCGCGCACCACGCGGTCGACCACGGTAAGCGCTTTAGCTGCACTAATGTGCAGCCCCAGGTGATGCGCGTGGTTCAGCTGCTGGGCGTCGACCAGGAGATTTCGATCACCGCTGCATAATCTTTGCCCCCAAAAGGGCGTGCCGTTTGGCATATGTTTGTGATGCGCTCGGACGTTTTGGCGTCCGGGCGCTATACTTGACCGAATGAATAGACGAGTTCCGGCCGAATGGCGCGGTGCGGGCTCGACTCACATCGAGCCTTGGAGGTATGTGTGTTTGGTATTGGAGAGGGTGAGCTCGCGATCATCGTGGTCTTCGGCTTTTTGCTGTTTGGCCCGGATAAGCTCCCGCAGATGGGCCGCACGATCGGCCGTGCCATCCGTCAGTTCCGCGAGACGCAGGAAAAGATGACGGCCGTTGTTCAGTCCGAGATTATCGATCCGGTGAGCGAGGCCGCTTCGGCCCCGGTCAAGCCCAAGAAGGCTGCTGCGACCGACGACGATTCCGATGCGGACGAGGATGCCGCCGAGACGGCAGCGCCCGCCAAGAAGGAGACCTTTGCCGAGCGTCGCGCCCGTCTTGCTGCCGAGAAGGCCGCGAGCGAGGGCGCTGCTGAGGGCGAGGATGCTGCCAAGGAGACTGAAGCCGAGGGTGCCGACGCCGGGTCTGCCGATGCCGCCGTCGAGTCCGAGCCTGCTGCAGAGCCGGAGCCCGAGCCCGAGCCGGCAGAGCCCACGACGGCCGACCTCTATGCCCGTCGTCCCCGCAAGCGCAAGGCCGTCGTCGACCAGCTCGCCCGCGAGCTCGAGGCCGAGGACGACGCCGCTGCCGCCGACGCCCCGAAGGGAGGCGATGAGTAATGCCTATCGGACCTGCGCGCATGCCGCTCTTCGATCACCTGGGAGAGCTCCGTCGCCGCCTGACCATCGTGGTCGTGTCGGTGTTTGCCGCCGCCATCGTGCTGTATTTCGCCACGCCCGTGGTGCTCGACATCTTGGAAGACCCCATCCGCTCCTTTGTGCCGGACGGTAAGTTCTACATCACCACCACGCTCGGCGGCTTTGGCCTGCGCTTCTCGCTGGCCATCAAGATGGCCGTCGTCATGTGCACGCCCATGATCATCTGGCAGATTCTGGCGTTTTTCCTGCCGGCGCTTCGCCCCAACGAGCGCAAGTGGGTCGTGCCCACGGTGCTCGCCTCGACGGTGCTGTTCTTCCTGGGTGCCATCTTCTGCTACTTCATCATCATCCCGGCGGGCTTTGAGTGGCTCATCGGCGAGACCTCGGCCGTCGCTACGGCGCTGCCCGACCTGGAGAACTACGTCAACATGGAGCTGCTCTTTATGATCGGCTTTGGTGTGGCGTTTGAGCTGCCGCTCATCATCTTCTACCTGTCCGTCTTCCACATCGTTTCCTACGCGGCCTTCCGCAGCGCCTGGCGCTACGTGTACGTAGGCCTGCTCGTGGGTTCGGCTGTGATCACGCCCGACGGATCGCCCGTCACCCTGGGCCTCATGTACGGCGCCCTGCTCTCGCTCTACGAGATTTCGCTTGCCATCGCCCGAGTGGTCATTACCGCGCGCGAGGGCAAGGAGGGCTTGTTTGTGAGTCGTCTGGACCTGTTCTCGGACGATGAGGACGACGAGGAGTAAATCGGTATGCACGAGGTTGGCATTGTCAACGGCATACTCGATACAGTGATTCGCGCGGCGCGTGGGGCGGGGGCCTCGCGCGCCGTTTTGGTAACGCTGCATATCGGGGATATGACCGAAGTTGTGCGCGAGGCGCTCGACTTTGCGTGGGAGACGTTTCGCGACGAGGATCCGCTCACGCAAGGCTGCGAGCTTGCCGTGGAGGAGGTCCATCCACAAAGCGAGTGCCTGGACTGCGGCGAGGTCTTTGAGCACGACCGCTTCCATTGCCGTTGCCCCCAGTGTGGTGGTGCCAACGTGCGCCTACTGCACGGCCGCGAGCTCGACATCGCAAGTATCGAAATCGAAACCCCCGACGATTAGCCCGCCAGCCATTTGGGGACGGGGTATAAATGGTAGAAGTAAGGAGCGCCGAGTATGGCCGAGAAAACGATTGATATCGCGTCGCCGATTCTGTCGCGCAATGAGCGCCTGGCAGATCAGCTGCGTCAGCGATTTAATGAGGCAGGCACCTATGTGATCAACGTCTTGTCGAGCCCTGGCTCGGGCAAGACCACCACGATCCTGGGCACCAACGAGCGCCTGCGTGACAAGGCGGGCCTGCGCTGCGCCGTCATCGAGGGCGACATCGCCTCGGACGTCGACGCCATCACCATGAAGGAAGCCGGCATGCCTGCCATCCAGATCAACACGGGGGGCCTGTGCCACCTCGAGGGCAACATGATCATGGAGGCCGTCGACGCGTTCGACCAGGCTGTGGGTCTGGAAAACATCGACGTCATCTTTATCGAAAATGTGGGCAACCTGGTCTGCCCGGTCGACTTTGACCTGGGCGAGAACCTGTCCATCATGATTCTCTCGGTGCCCGAGGGCGACGACAAGCCCATCAAGTACCCGGGCATCTTCCAACACGCCGGCGCGCAGCTGCTCAACAAGGTCGACGTGGCTCCGGCTTTCGATTTTGACATGGATAGGTATACTAAGACACTCGATGACCTCAATCCGCAGGCGCCGCGGTTTGCCGTGAGCGCGCGCAAGGGCGAGGGCATGGATGCCTGGTGCGATTGGCTCATCGGGCAGATTGAGCAAGCAAGGGCGTAAGTCGGCCGCCATACGGGCGGGCGTAGCCGCAGAGATACGAGATAGGAGCCTCTTTTGAAGCTCATCATCGCCGAGAAAAACGACGCCGCGCGTCAGATCGCCGAGCGTCTGTCCACGGGTAAGCCCAAAAAGGACAAGGTGTACAACACCGCCATCTACCGCTTTGAGTGGAAGGGCGAGGAGTGCGTGACGATCGGCCTTGCCGGTCACATCCTTGCGCCTGATTTTTGCGACAGCGTGCTGTTCGATAAAAAGCTGGGCTGGTATTCGGTCACCGAGGACGGCGAGATACTGCCGGCCGACATGCCCGATGGCCTGGCGCGTCCGCCTTACGACACCAAGCGTAAGCCGTTCCTTGCCGATGGCATCTCCATTAAGGGCTGGAAGCTCGAGAGTCTGCCTTACCTCACCTGGGCGCCCGTCATTAAGTTGCCGGCTGAGAAAGAGCTCATTCGCTCGCTTAAGAACCTCGCCAAAAAGTCCGACAGCGTCATCATTGCCACGGACTTCGATCGCGAGGGCGAGCTGATCGGTTCGGACGCCCTCAACAAGGTGCGCGAGGTGGCGCCCGACTTGCCGGTCGCCCGCGCCCAGTATTCTTCGTTTACCAAGGCCGAGATCACGCAGGCCTTCGATAACCTTGTCTCGCTCGACCAGAACCTGGCCGACGCCGGCGAGAGCCGTCAGCACATCGACCTCATTTGGGGTGCGGTGCTCACGCGCTACCTGACGCTCGCCAAGTTTGGCGGCTTTGGCAACGTGCGTTCCGCCGGCCGCGTGCAGACGCCGACGCTTGCCCTGGTGGTCGAGCGCGAACGCGAGCGCATGGCGTTTGTGCCCGAGGACTATTGGCAGATTCGCGGCATGGGCGCCGCGCAAGGCGCTGCCGAGGACGATCGCTTTAAGATCGCGCACAAGACGGCGCGCTTTACCGACAAGGATGCTGCTGAGACGGCGTACGGTCACGTTGACGGTGCCAAGACGGCAACCGTCGCCGCGGTGACCAAGCGCTCGCGCAAGCAGCAGCCGCCCACGCCGTTTGCGACCACCTCGCTGCAGGCTGCCGCCGCAGCCGAGGGTATCTCGCCTGCGCGTACCATGCGCATCGCCGAGTCCCTCTACATGGCGGGCCTCATCAGCTACCCGCGTGTCGACAATACCGTATACCCCGCGACGCTTGATCTGGGCGCTGTGGTGAGTGACCTTGCAAAGATCAACCCGGCGCTGGCGCCCGTGTGCAAAAAGGTCCTCGCCGGCCCCATGAAGCCCACGCGCGGCAAGGTCGAGACCACCGACCACCCGCCTATCTATCCCACGGGCGAGGGCGATCCGTCCACGCTCGACGGCGGCCAGCGCAAGCTCTACGACCTCATCGCCCGCCGCTTCCTAGCGACGCTTATGGGTCCCGCGACCATCGAAAACACTAAGCTCGAGCTCGACGTGAACGGTGAGCCGTTCGTGGCTTCGGGCGATGTGCTCGTGACCACGGGTTTCCGCGAGGCGTACCCGTACGGACTCAAGCGCGACGAGCAGATGCCGCCGCTGGAGCAGGGCGATACGGTCGACGTGTTCGACATTAAGCTCGAGGCCAAGCAGACCGAGCCGCCCGCGCGCTACAGCCAGGGCAAGCTCGTGCAGGAGATGGAAAAGCGCGGCCTGGGCACCAAGTCCACGCGCGCGAGCATCATCGAGCGCCTGTACGCCGTGCGCTATCTCAAAAACGATCCCGTGGAGCCGAGCCAGCTGGGCATCGCCATCATCGACGCACTGACGCAGTTTGCCCCGCGCATCACGAGCCCCGATATGACCAGCGAGCTCGATGGCGACATGACCCGTGTGGAGCGCGGCGAGGATACCGAAGAGCATGTCGTGACGCACTCGCGCGCGCTGCTGGCTGGCGTGCTCGACGAGCTGCTCAAGCATACGCAGGAGCTGGGCGACGCCATCAGCGACGCCGTCACGGCCGATGCGCGCGTGGGCGCCTGCCCCAAGTGCGGCAAGGACCTGGTTATGAAGACGAGCGCCAAGACCCGTGGCAGCTTCATTGGCTGCATGGGCTGGCCCGACTGCGACGTGACCTATCCGGTGCCGAGCGGCGTCAAGGTGAGCCCGCTCGAGGGCGAGGCCGCCGTGTGTCCCGAGTGCGGTGCGCCGCGCATTAAGTGTCAGCCGTTCCGCCAGAAGGCCTTCGAGATTTGCGTGAACCCCACATGCCCCACCAACTACGAGCCCGACCTTAAGGTGGGCGAGTGCAAGGTGTGTGCCGAGGCCGGACGCCATGGCGACCTGATCGCGCACAAGAGCGAGAAGAGCGGCAAGCGTTTTATCCGCTGCACCAACTATGACGATTGCGGCGTGAGCTATCCGCTGCCGGCGCGCGGTAAGCTCGAGGCGACGGGTGAGACCTGCCCCGAGTGCGGCGCCCCCATCGTGGTGGTCAACACGGCGCGCGGCCCGTGGCGCATCTGCGTGAACATGGACTGTCCGACCAAGGAGAAGAAGCCCGTCCGCGGCCGCAAGACCACGACTAAGGCGAGCGCGGCCAAGAAGACGACGGCTAAGAAAGCCACTGCCGCCAAGAAGACGACCGCCAAAAAGACGACGGCCAAGAAGTCGACTACCAAAAAGACCGCTGCCGATAAGTAGCCGCACGGTCGAAACATCACCTAAAACAAAAACGAGCGAGGACCTCAAAATCCTCGCTCGTTTTTTATCTGGCAGTTAGGGACGTTCCTTTTTTGCCGGCAGTTTAGGAACGTCCCTAACTGCCGGCTCGGGAACGACAAAGCGCTAGTTCACTTCGACGGGTTTGGCGCCGGGATAGCGCTCCTCAAAGTCTAGGCGGTACTTATTGTCATTGGTGCCCGCCACGTTGTCGCGCGACAGCGGCGCCACGATCTCATTCTTGTGGTCCGCAGGCTCGGCGTATTTCAGGCTGATCTCCCAGGCATCACAGATTGCGTCAATGCGGTGATCCAGGTCGTCGTACAGGGCAACGATGTCTTTCCAGGAGCTGTAGTTCTTAGAGCTCGTCGGGACGTCCAGGTCCTCGACGATGTCGTAATACTGCTCGATGGTGTCCTCCGTGCGCTCGGCGACGTCGGCGAGATTTTGACGGGTGGTTCGATCCTCTTCCAAATAGCTGCCGTTGAAGTTCTGCGCGCAGCCACGGACGTAGTTGTCGAGGTCTTCGAGCAAGTCGTAGTATTCGCTCAGTCGGCGGTAGAGATTCTGCTCGGAGAGCGTTGCTTCGCCGCCATCCTCGTCGTCATCGTCATCATCGTCGTACAGGCTGTTGGGATCGCCGAGAGGCTTTAGGTCATCGTCGTCGACGTTATGATGCAGCTTAGCTACCTCGGCAGTCGTCTGCGTGGCGGCGTTGTCGAAAGGCTTGATCACGAAGAAAACGACCAGGGCGATGATGATCGCCACCAGCACAACAATAACGGTGATAAGCGGCCCGGTGCCGCTCTTTTTGGGAGCGGGGGTCTGTGGCGAAGCGGGCGTGTATGCGGGAGCCGGCTCCTGTTGGGGCGAGCCGCTCGCGACGGGTATGCGCTGCGTGGTCTCGACGGCCGCGGGGCTTGCGGCGGGGTCGGGGCGATAGGCGAGGGGGTCGTCCGCCTTGGCTTGCGGCGTATCAAGGGGGCCGGTCTGCTCAAAAGCGGGCTGGCTATCGCTCGCGGTTGTTTGCTCAACGGGTGCACCGCACGAGGTGCAGAACTTGGCATCATCTGCAAGAAGCTTGCCGCACGAGGCGCAATACCGAGACATTGCCACTCCTTTCGCCACATTTCAATGCAATACGACGATTATACCCAGCACCCTAAAAAGCCGGCAGTTGGGGACGTTCCTTTTCGGCCGGCAGTTTAGGAACGTCCCTAACTGCCGCCTGAGTAGCCATTGGCTAGGTGGATTTGGGACGCACCGAGCACTGGGGTATCATGGCTTGGTTGCTATAAATCGCATTTACGCGCCTTGTAGGAAGGGGCTGCGCCCATGGCTTTTGAGCCTGCTCAACATAGCTTTATCACGCTCGAGGGCGTCGATGGCGCCGGCAAGTCCACGCAGGCGCGCCTGCTTGCCCGCGCTCTTGAACTCGCTGGCTACCAGGTTGTGAGCCTGCGCGAGCCGGGCGGTACCGCCATCAGCGAAAAGATCCGTGCTCTGCTGCTCGACCCCGCCAACACGGCGATGGGCGACACCTGCGAGCTGCTGCTCTACGAGGCCGCGCGTGCCCAGCTGGTGCACGAGGTCATCGCCCCCGCCCTCGCGGCCGGCAAGGTGGTCCTGTGCGACCGTTTCTACGATTCCACGACCTGCTACCAGGCGTTTGCCGATGGCCTCGATCGCCAGATAGTACGCGACGCCAACAACCTGGCCGTCGCGGGTACGCACCCGGCGCTCACGCTCGTCTATCACATCACGCCCGAGCAGGCGGCGCTGCGCATGGCAGCCCGTGGCGCGGCAGATCGCATGGAGGCAAAAGGCATGGCCTTCCAAGAGCGCGTCTACCAGGGATTTTGCGCCATTGCCGCCGAGGAACCAAACCGCGTAAAGCTCATCGACGCGACCGCGTCCATCGAGGACGTATTCGCACAGACGGTCGAGCAGGTTCGCGCCTACGGCCTCGACATTTCCCAGGATGCCGTCGCTGCCGCGCTAGCCCAGGAGGCCGAGTAACATGGCCCCCGCTCAGGCAAGCCTGCTGGCCAAGCTTGACACTCAAGAGCGCGTACGCGACTTTTTGACCAATGCCGTCGCCAGCGGTCGCGCATCGCACGCCTACCTGTTTTTGGGCGCGCCCGGCGCGGGCAAGCTCGACGCCGCGTGGGCGCTCGCCCAAGCCTTCCTGTGCGAGCAGGATGGCTGCGGCGCATGCGACAGTTGTGTGCGCGTCGCCCGCCATACGCACCCCGACGTGCACTATTACACGCCCGAGAGCGCCACGGGCTACCTCATCGCCCAGACGCGCGAGCTACTCGACGACGTGCCCCTGGCGCCCATCCGCGCCAAGGCCAAGGTCTACATCATTGACCGTGCCGAGCAGCTGCGCGCCAACACCGCCAACGCACTGCTCAAAACACTCGAGGAGCCGCCCGAGGGCGTTATGTTTATCTTGCTGGGCACCTCGGCAGATGTGATGCTGCCCACCATCGTGAGCCGCTGCCAGTGCGTGCCGTTTCGGCTGGTTTCGCCCGTCGTGGCCGCGCAGGCCGTGAGCCGCGCCACCGGTCAGGACCCTGCGCGTTGCCGCATGGCCGTCGCCGTAGCGGGAAGCCCCACGCGTGGCATCGAGTTCCTCAAGAGCGCCGAGCGCCAGGACGCCCGCCGTCAGATGGTTCGCGCCATCGATTCGCTCATCGCCGCCGACGAGGCCGACGTGCTCAGCCGCGCCAAGTCGCTCATTGTCGCCGTCAAGGCTCCGCTCGCCGAGGTCAAGTCCACACAGGAAAAGGTGCTCGAGCAAAACGCCGACTACCTGTCGCGTGGAGCATTGAAGCAGCTTGAGGACCGCAACAAGCGCGAACTCAACGCGCGCGAGCGTTCGGGTATCATGGAAGCGCTGGCGAGCGCGCGGACGCTCATGCGCGACGTGCTGCTGACGCTTCAGGACGAGGCAGCCGACGTGGTGAACGAAGACGTGCGCGACACGATCGGTCGGCTTGCCGCCGCGACCAATGTTGCGGGTGCCACCCGGGCGCTCGAGGCAGTCGCGACCGCCGAGCGCAACATCGCCAGAAACGTTACTCCCCAGCTGGCCATCGAGGTCATGCTGTTCGATATCAGGAAGGCACTGAAATGCCGTTAGTCGTACCCGTTAAGTTTACCTACGCCTCGCGCGACCTGTGGTTCGATCCGCAGGATCTGGATATCCTCGAGGCCGATTATGCCATTTGCTCCACCGAGCGCGGAACCGAGATCGGCCTGGTCACGGCCGATCCCTTCGAGGTGCCGCAAGACGAGATCGGTCAGCCGCTCAAGCCCGTGCTGCGCGTGGCGAGCGACATCGACCTGCAGCTTGCCGACGACCTGGCCATCCAGGGCGACGAGGCGATGGTCGATTTCCGCCGTCTGGTCAAAGAGCTCGACCTCGAGATGAAGCCGGTCGGCGTCGAGTACCTGTTTGGCGGCGAGAAGGCCGTGTTCTACTTTGCGGCCGAGGAGCGCGTCGATTTTCGTCAGCTCGTCAAGGACCTGTCCTCGACGCTTCACATTCGCGTCGACATGCGCCAGATCGGCGTGCGTGACGAGACCCGCCTGGTGGGCGGCTATGCCCAGTGCGGCCAGGAGCTCTGCTGCACGCGCTTTGGCGGACAGTTTGAGCCGGTTTCGATCCGCATGGCAAAAGAGCAGGACCTGCCGCTCAACTCGTCCAAGATCAGCGGCGTGTGCGGCCGCCTGATGTGCTGCCTGCGTTATGAGTTCGAGGCGTACAAGGACTTTAAGAGCCGTGCGCCCAAAAAGAAGACGCTCATCGATACGCCGCTCGGTAAGGCGCGTATCCAGGAGTATGACACGCCGCGTGAGCAGCTGGTGCTGCGCCTGGAGAACGGCAAAGTCTTTAAGGTCAACCTGGCCGATATGACGTGCTCGGAGGGCTGCAAAAAGAAGGCCGCCGAGCAGGGCTGCAACTGCCGCCCCGACTGCGTGACGCGCGACGTGCTCGAGCGCATCGAGTCGCCCGAGATGCGCCTGGCGCTCATGGAGCTCGATCGCGAAAACGGCGTCGACGTGGGCGATGGCCTGTCGAGCGCCGACCGTCTTGCCGGCACGTCGATGCCCAAGCGTCGTCGTCGCGATGCCGATTCCGATACCCGTGCTGCTCAGAGCCAGGGCGAGGGCCGTGGCCGTGGAAAGGGCCGCGGCAAGGCCGAGGCGCCCGAGGCCGAGGGGGCGGCCGATGGCCGTCGCCGCCGCAAGCGCGCGGGCTCGGGCGATGCTACCGAGGCTGCAGCCGCGGGCAAGCACGCCTCTCGCGAGCGCGAGGTTCAGCAACCCCAGCAGCAGAATCGCGGCGGTGGCATGAACCCCACACGACGTCGCCGCCGTCATCTGTCGAGCGAGGAGCGCGAGGACGCCTTCCGCGCCGCAGCTGCTCGCGAGGCTGGTGCCGCTTCCAAGGGCCCCTCGGTCTCCGATGCGCCTGCCGACAAGGGCGGCAAGTCACGTGGCGAGGAGGAGCGCGCGCCGCGTCCGCGCCGTCGCCATTCCTCGGGCGCGCAACAGAAGCCCTCAGTGCCCTCCGTGGCCGATCAGGTCTCGGATGGCGAGGTCAAGGTCACGCGCCGTCGTCCCGGAGATGGCGGGGGAGCGGCTGCCAAGGCTTCGCGTGGCGCCGCTCGCGACGAGCGCGAGCCGCGCGAGGATCGCGGTGGCGAGGGCTCGGCCGACCAGGGTCAAAAGCGCCGTCGCCGTCGCCGTTCCCGCAAGCCGCGCCAGGATGGTGGCGAGGGCTCGACCCCGTCTTCGTCCGCACCACAACCGCCCGCCGGCGAATAACGCCCGCGAGCGGATTTAGCCCGCCTTGCCCCGAGCGCATCGGGGTATCATAGCGCCGAATCAACAACCCTCCCTGCGACCGAACGTAGGGAGGGTTGTGTCTTGAAGAGCCATCTGAACATATTGAGCCGTCTGCAGGGTGCCGGTGTCCTACCGTTTGCGGACGAATTGCTGCCGTTTGCCGAGCGGGTGGCACGCGAGGCGCTCGAGGCATTGTCGCCAACACGATGTGCCGGCTGCGAGCGCGCCGGTACGCTTATTTGCCAAGACTGCCTGACTGCGCTCACGCTCATCGACCCACGTCATAGCTGCACCCGATGCGGCGCCCCATTTGGGGATTTGCTGTGCACTGAGTGTTCGGTCGAGGGCACGTCCTCGGCAATGGCGGAGGCGCTCGACCGTTGCCTGGCGTGCGCCGTCTATGCGCATCCGCTGCCGCGCATCATTAAAGCGTACAAGGATGCGGGCGAGCGACGTCTGGCTCCGTATCTGGCGGAGCTGCTCTACGACACCGCCCTGCATGCCCAGGTCGTAGCGCCCGATCGCTACGGAGGCGTGCTGTCCGGTGCGGATGCGGTGGTGTTTGTGCCTGCGACGGCGGCAGCGTTTCGGCGGCGTGGTTTTGATCATATGGAGGCTATTGCGCGCCCATTTTGCGAGCTGTCGGGTGTTCCCCTGCTCGATGCTCTCGTCAAGTACGGGCATGGCGACCAGCGCGAACTCGGTCGTGAGGAGCGCCGCGAGCGTGCCCAAGGCATGTACGAGACGGTTGAGGACGTGCGCGGCCGCCGCCTGCTGCTTATCGATGACGTTATCACCACAGGTGCGACGATGGCCGCGGCTTCGGCGGAACTCAAGCGCGCCGGCGCCGCGGCCGTTGATGGCCTCGCTATCGCACGCGTTTGGTAGGGGTGATTCATGTGGCGGTAACAATCAGGCGGTGCAACAAACCGGCAAAAGAGCAGCTAGCGGCTTCCGTAATCCTAACAGGCGCCTCGGCGCTACGCATGATGCGCGCCGAGCGCCGGCAGATGGGTTACATCGGCTGGAAGGACCTTGAGCCCGAGGAGGAGTGCCGCGTGCTGTGTACGTCATCGCCTTCGACTGAGGACATCTATCTTCCCGATTTGGTGCGGATTGGGGCCGCAAGCGGCGAGGTGCAAGAGGATTTGTGCTTGCTG
>CABUQY010000004.1 GCA_902493915.1 uncultured Collinsella sp. | reverse complement strand
GTCGTAGCTGGCATCGACCTTGGCTGCCAGCAGATGCTCACGGACAGCGCCAAGCTCGGGAACCAGGCGCGGCGGAAGAATGGCCAGGCCCATGACCTCGATCAGGCCGATGTTCTCCTTCTTAATGTGGTGGTACTCGGCATGCGGGTGGAACACGCCCAGCGGATGCTCGTCGGTCGTGATGTTGCAGCGAAGCGCCAGGTAGGCCTCGTAGATTTCGCCGCCGGCATTTCCGCGAGAGTCGACGCGGCGGATGACGGGCGTCACGGTGTTGTGCGCCACGCCATCGGCTGTGTACGCGATGACGCCCACAGACTCATCGGTCCACTCGCGCCAGGCGAGGATAATCTTCTCGGCAGCGTCGAGCAGCTGAGCGCGGTCATGCGAGCGCAGGCGCAGCACCGAGAGCGGCCACTGCAGCACAGTGCCGGTGACCTGGTCAAATCCGGGCACGCTAAACTGCGAGACCTCGGCGGCGTGCATCATGGGGAACTCGTGCGCGCCGCCCTGGAAGTGGTCGTGCGACAGAATCGAGCCGCCCACGATGGGCAGGTCGGCGTTAGAGCCGATGAAGTAATGCGGGAACAGGTCGACAAAGTCGAGCAGGCAGGTCAGGCCCTTGCGGTCGACGTGCATCGGGCGATGCTCGGAGCTCATGGCAATGCAGTGCTCGTTAAAGTACGCGTACGGGCTGTACTGGAAGCCCCAGCGCTCGCCGTCGAGCTGGATGGGAATAACGCGCAGGTTCTGACGGGCGGGATGAGCGCCGCCGTCGGCTGCGGCGGAGCGTCCGGGGTAGCCCTCGTTCTCGATGCAGAGCTGACAGGCGGGATACTTCTCGCCCGTGTTTTTGGCGGCACCGGCTGCGGCAATATCGCGCGGGTCCTTTTCGGGCTTTGACAGGTTGATAGTGATCTCCAGGTCACCCCAGTTGGTGGGGGTGTTCCATTTGATATTGCGCGCGATGGCGGCGCGGCGCACGTAGCCGGCGTCGCAGCACAGACCGTAGAACCAGTCGGTCGCGGCGCGGGGCTCGTTGACGCCCATGCGGCCGTCGAACTCCTCGTTTACAACCGAAGGCCTCGGCATCAGCGCGCCCATGATGCGCATGGCGATGCGGTCGCGGCCCGACGCCGTGTCCTCGGCGGCGCCGTTGGCAACGGCGGCCTCGGCAAGCGCGGCGAGCGTGCCCTCCAGGTCAAAGTCAGGCAGGGTATCGGGGTGCAAGAGCGAGAGTTTCTCAACTTGGAGTGCCCAAGTCATGTCGAGTGCGGGGCCCGTGGCGCCGATGCACTCCAAAATGGTGTTGTATGCCCAGATGCGATCGTCCTGGCCGATCATCGATCGGTGGATAGCGTACTCGATCAGGTTCTGCGCGGCCTCGCGCACGTCAGTCATTACAGCCATGCCGCGTAAGCCCCCTTGTCAGAGATGGCGTAGTGACGGGCAGAGCCTTCGCCCAGCCAGCCGTTCATCTTGGCGATGAAGGTGTCGACCAGGTCGAGCGGCACGAAGGCCTGGATGGTGCCACCAAAGCCGCCACCGTGGATACGAACGGCGCCGCGGCCGTCGAGCACGTGCTCGGCCAGCGCCAGGGCATACATGGAAGGCTGCTCGGAGCCCAGCTTGGCAACGACATTCTGCAGGTACATGGCAGAGCTGGCGCCGGACTCGCGCGTCAGGACCAGGAACTGGTCGATGTCGCCGGCGTTCAGGGCTGCCCAGCGCTTGTCGACCAGGCCGTTTTCGTACCAGTAGTGAACGGCGCGCAGGCAGGCACGGTCGCCCAGCTTGGCGCGCAGCTCGGGGAGCTTGGCGTCAAAGTCCGCCACGTTTACCTCGCACAGGCGTGCCTTGCCAAACTCGGCGGCGACGTCCTGCATCTCGCGCGGAACGGCGGCGTAGTCATCGGTGGCGGCCACGTGGTCGGCACCGACCTTAACGAGCACGAGCGCATAACCGTGATCCTCAAAGTTGAGCTCGAGCTTCTGGGTTTTAGGCTGAGCCTGGTCCTCAAAGTCCATGTAGGCAAGGCCGCCCAGGCACACAGCGGCCTGGTCCATCAGACCGCAGGGCTTGCCGTAATAGTTGTTCTCGGTGCGCTGGCTCATCTGGGCGAGCGCGACGGGCTCGATGGCGGGTGCTCCCCAGAGCGTCTCCATGGCGCGACCGTATGCCGCCTCGACAGCAGCGGAGCTGGAAAGGCCGCCGCCCGAGGGGACAGAGCAGGTGAAGGCGAAGTCGAAGCCCTGGGGCTCAACGCCCAGAGCAGCGATTTCGTGGGCCATGCCGCGGACGAGGCTCGCGGACGTGCCCTTCTCGGACTCCTGAACGTCTAGCGTGTCGAGCGCGATTTCAAACGTGGGATAGCCCTCGTCGGCTACGCGAACCTTGTTGGAATCGGTTGCCACGGCGATGCCGTCGACGGCGACATCGAGCGAGCCGGCGATAACGTGGCCGCCCTCGTGGTCGGTGTGGTTGCCACTGATCTCGGAACGGCCGGGCGCGTGCACATAGAGCACCTGGCGGTCGCCGATGGGGCCAAACTCCTCCTCAAACAGTTTGGTGAGCGTGGCGAATGTCTTTTCGTCGGGGGTGGTCATGGGAGTCCTTTCCTTGGTGCGCACGGGCGAGTTTTGCGTCGTTATGAGTACGTTAACAACTTAAAGCGGCATGAACCAAGTGTTCACGATACCGCACGTTACGGGCTATGTTAACGTACTCATAACACAACTCTTGTCACTATTTGAGAATCTGGTAATCGGTAGAAATTCAGCCGTGAACGGTATTGCCGTATGGACTTATAAAGCAGAAGAGATGCGGATTGAAAAAGTAGAGTACGTTAACATGCGTCCGACGATAGCGGGCCTCGGCGCGGGATGTATTTCTGCCCGGGCCGGCATTCACGCTATTCATATCTCGCAAGGGTGAAGGTGATTTCGTGGCAAGGCGCCCTTCCAACGATACAGGTACGCGTCCGGTATCCATGGCTGACGTTGCCCGCGCTGCCGGTGTTTCGCAGCAGACGGTTTCGCGCGTTGCCAACGGATTGCCCAACGTCAACGAGCAGACGCGCCAGCGCGTGCAGGCCGCTATGCAAGAGCTCGGCTTTCGTCCGAGTTATGCCGGTCGCTCGCTGCGCGACGGCCGTTACCATTCGGTAGGCCTATGCATCAACGATGTCACCAAGTTTGGCAACCTCTCAATGATCGACGGCATCGCCAGCGCTGCTCGCGAGCATAATTGCGCCATCACGCTGGTCGAGATGTCCAAGACCGAGGAATTCTCGCTTGCCGAGGCCACGCGTCGTATGGCCGCATTGCCGGTGGACGGCATCATCATCGGCATGAGCCGCATGGCGCCCGATTTTGAGACGTTTGATCCACTGCCGGGCATTGGAACGGTCATCGTTACCATGTACGCGCATCCGCGCGTGACTACGGTCGATTCCGACCATTACGGCTGCTCGCTCTTGCTTATGAATCACCTGTTTAAGCTGGGGCACGGGCAGATTCGCTATATTGGCGGCCCGTCGTTCTCGGTCGACGAGCAATTTCGTCGAGCCGGTTGGCAGGATGCGCTCGAGCGTAAACACATCGAGCCGGCAGAGCCGCTCGAGGGCGACTGGTCTGCCAACAGCGGCTACGAGGCCGGCAGGTACCTGGCCGAGCACGATCGCACCATGACGGCGATTTACGCGGCAAACGACCAGATGGCAAATGGCGCGATTGCAGCGCTGCGCGATAGCGGCCTGCGCGTGCCCGAGGACGTGAGCGTGGTGGGTGTCGACGATTCGCTCGATGATTTTGTCGCGCATAACGAGCTCACGACCGTTCGATTCGATCTACATCAGCGCGGACGCGAGGTATTCGAGCATGCGGTTCCCGAGGCGGGTACGGCGGGCAAAACCGTTGCCATTCGTATTCCCGGCCAGCTCATTATTCGACATAGCACGGCGATACCACGCTCATAGTTTGCGCAGGTAAACGGCGATTTATCGTATTTCGATAACAATCGGTAAGGATGCCGGCAGATAACAGTTGGAATGCTGCCGAGTGCTATGATAGACGGGTTATTTTGTCTATCTAGGAGGCTTTGCCTGATGGAGATCACCAAGGATATCCGCTACGTTGGCGTCGACGATCACGACATTGACCTGTTCGAGGGCCAGTACGATGTGTCCGAGAATGGTATGGCATACAACAGCTACGTTATCTTGGGCGAGAAGATCGCTGTCGCCGATTCGGTCGACGGTGGTTTTGTCGACGAGTGGCTCGGCAACCTCGAGGCCGCGCTCGATGGACGTACGCCCGACTACCTGGTTATCCATCACATGGAGCCCGATCACTCTGCTGGCATCGCCGCCTTTATGGAGCGCTACCCCCAGGCACAGATTGTGGCCAGCATGGGTGCCTTCCGCATGATGGTCAACTACTTTGGCACCGACTACCCCGAGCGCAAGATGGTCGTCAAAGAGGGCGACGTGCTCGATCTGGGCGGTCACAGCCTAACGTTTGTCGGCGCTCCCAACGTTCACTGGCCCGAGGTGATTTTCTCCTACGAGTCTACCGACAAGGTGCTCTTTAGTGCCGACGGCTTTGGCAAGTTCGGCGCCAACGACATCGAGGACCCGGAAGGCTGGGCTTGCGAAGCGCGCCGCTACTACTTTGGCATCGTCGGTAAGTTCGGCAAATTCGTGCAGACCGTGCTCAAGAAGGCCGCCGATCTGGATATCCAGATCATCTGTCCGCTCCATGGTCCTGTTCTTACCGAGAATCTGGGCTATTACCTCGACACCTACAACACCTGGTCGAGCTATCAGCCCGAGGACGAGGGCGTCACGATTGCCTATGCGAGCGTGTACGGCCATCTGAAGGCCGCCGTTGAGGAGCTTGCATCTGCGCTCGAGGCCCGCGGCCAGAAGGTTTCCGTCTTTGACTTGGCTCGCGACGACATGGCCGAGGCCGTTGAGGATGCGTTCCGCTATGACCGTCTGGTGCTCGCCTCCATCACCTATCAGGGCGAGATCTTCCCGTTCATGAGCACCTTTATCCACACGCTTGCCGAGCACGCCTATCAGAACCGTACGGTGGCGCTCGTTGAGGCCGGCTCCTGGGCGCCCACCGCTGCCAAGGTTATGACCAAGGAGCTCGGGGGCATGAAGGACATCACCATGGCGCAGAACAAGGTGACCGTGCTGGGTTCGCTCAACGACGCCTCGCGCGCTCAGATCGAGGTTCTCGCCGACGAGCTGTCCAAGTAGCGACACTTTCACTTTTGACGCTCAAACCACCACAAAGGGGACAGGCACCTTTGTGGTGGTTTTTGTTTTTAGATGCGGGCGATGACGAGGGCTGGACGTGCGCTGTCAGTGGCTTCGGCGATTGATGTGGCGACGGCATCGTCGGGATCACGGTCCATCACGATGGTGTCAACGTCGGCAAGCTCGGCAAAACGGTACATGCCGCGTCCGTTGACCTTACTGGCGTCCATGAGGGCGACGCTTTGATGGGCCGCGGCGATCATAGCCGTTTTGGTCTCGGCCATCTGGGGAAAGTCGGTCGTAAAGCCGCAGCTGGGGACAAAAGCGCCAGGGCACATGACGGCAAGATCGGCATGGACCATTTGGAGCGCTTGCATAGTGAGCGGTCCGTACAAATAACGATGGCCTTTGCGCAACGCCCCGCCCAGCATGACGACATCGACCGAGGGCATGCTCTCGTCGATGTAATCGGCAATGGTAATGTCTGCTGTGATGACGGTGATACCGTCGCGTTGATCGAGGAGCCGGACGAACTCGAGCGCCGTGGTGCCCGAGTCGACGAGCAACGTGTCGCCGTCATTGACGAGCTCGATGGCGCTTTGCGCGATGGCCTGCTTGGCGGCGACGTTGACATTGATGCGGCGATCCTGCGTGGAAACGGTCAGGCGTTTGTGGAGCGATACGGCACCGCCATGCGTGCGGCGCAGCTTGCCTGCTTCGGCGAGCGCGTCCAGGTCGGCGCGGGCGGTGACGGAGGACACGCCAAAGGTCTGGGCGATTTCTGCTACCTGCACCGAGGCATTATGATCGAGCATCTCCATGATGGCGGAACGACGCTCGTCGGCGAAAGCTCGGGTTGTTGCGTGGGCCATATTTGCTCCATCATCGTCTGAAATTTGCAGGAATTGTGTTGACTCTATTTTCGTTCATTTTCTTTTTGAGTAAGAAAATACCTTTCGATTACTTATCTTTTCTATAAAAGAAAGACGCTGAACGCCCAAAATTCAATATCGAACATGTTCACTCGGCTCAAATTTCTTCCGTTTGCTTTTCAAAAATGACTGTATTGACCTGCATGGGCTCAATATCTCACACGTGCAAAGCTGCTGAATTTCATACAATGAGCGCAGCAAAACGCAAGGTAAAACGCCTTGTGAACAACTACGCCCGATGTCCAGATGCGGGCGAGGGAGAGGAGCAAACGCTCATGGCACTTGTTACCACCGAAAAGATGCTCAAGGACGCTCAGGCCGGCCACTACGCCGTAGGCGCGTTCAACGTCGAGAACCTCGAGTTTGTTATGGCCGTTCTGGCCGCTGCCGAGGAGACCAAGTCCCCCGTCATCATGCAGACCACCCCGGGCACCATCAAGACCGCTGGTCTGGACTACTTCTACGGTATGGTCAAGGCTGCCGCCGAGCGTGCTTCCGTGTCCGTCGCTCTGCACCTCGATCATGGCGATGGCTATGACCGCTGCATGCAGGCTTTCCGCACTGGCTACACCTCTGTCATGATCGACGGCTCGCACGAGTCTTTCGAGGACAACATTGCCCTGACCAAGTCCGTCGCCGACGCTGGCCGCGCCATGGGCGTGCCCGTCGAGGCTGAGCTCGGCAAGGTTGGCGGCAAGGAGGACGACGGTCCCGCAGTTGAGGGCGAGAGCCCCTACACCGATCCTGCCGAGGCCAAGGAGTTCGTCGAGCGTACCGGCTGCACCTCCCTCGCTATTGGCGTTGGCACCAGCCACGGTGTGTACACGAGCGATCCGCACATCGAGCAGTCCGTGGTCAAGGCCATCCGCGACGCCGTCGACGTGCCGCTGGTTCTGCACGGCACCTCCGGTGTGCCCGATGAGCAGGTTGCCGAGGCTGTGAAGAACGGCATCTGCAAGGTTAACTACGCCACCGAGCTGCGTCAGGCCTACACCAAGGGCTTCATGGCCTACATGGCCGAGAACCCCGCCTGCTTCGATCCCAAGAAGCCGGCCAAGGAGGGTATGCGTGAGATTACCGAGCTGGTTAAGATCCGCATGACCAACCTCAACTCTGTGGGCAAAGCAGAGTAACAGCAAGGGTACTCTGATCCCACCGGACGGTTTGGGCGGGTCCCGTACTTAGTTTCCAAAACGTCCTCGCGCATGAAGGCCCCCGTTGTCTCGCTTCTTCGAAGCGTTGACAACGGGGGCCTTCGCGCTGCGGAATGATTTTGGAAACTAAGTACGGGACCCGCCCAAACCGTCCTGCTCAATCGCCCTTGTGGTGTTGGGGCTGAAAGGGTGGGGCGCGGGGGTTACTTGGTTGTTAGGGTTAGCAGGTCGTTGGGGGTTTTGAGGTTGTAGGTGGCGTTTGGGATGTCTTGGTGTGATCCCCATGCCGCTCTGGCAAAACTGACCCCTGCCGAAGTTGCGCATTGTTCGTCGTAGACGGTGTCGCCAACGTAGACGACGTTGCCAGGATTCGCGCCCGTACGCCGGAGATATTCGAGCATGGGTGCGGGTGCGGGTTTATGTTCGGTTGTGTCTTCGACAAGGATGATGTGCTCAAAATACTTATCGAAACTAAGGGGTGCAATTTCTTTTGCGTATTCGTCGCGCGCACGTGAGGAGACGATGCCAAGTTTGCAGCCGCTATCGGCGAGTGTTGCGATGACTTCAAGCAAACCTGGAAACACGCTGATGGTGCTTTTAAAGCTGGCGGCAACTTGGCACCAGTGATCCAACGTTGCCTGCGAGTAGATTCCAAGTTTCTCAAGGGCATCCTTGCCGGGTATGCCGAGGGCAAATTCAAGCTCGTGTCGGGGGAGCGTTTTGCCGGTCTTTTCTTGGACAATCTGGACAAGCGATGATAGAACGCTTTCTTCTGTATCTGCCAATGTCCCATCAACGTCAAATACGATATGGTCAAAGTGCTTCATATGGTTGCTCCTCTCTGTTGTTTGCCTGCAAGTTTGATTCAGTGACAGAAGAAGGGCTAGCGGGATTTCTGCCTGGTACTATCGAGATTCTGCCTCGCTGCTCGATAGCTCGAAGGAGTGCATCCCATTTGTTCTTTAAATACCTGGCCAAGATGGCTTGCTGTCGCAAAGCCGCATTGGCGCGCGACTGTCTGGACCGTTCGCGTGGTGTGTGCCAAAAGTTCGCAAGCACGGTTTACGCGGTATGCGCGCAGATATGCCGCCGGGGTCGTTCCTGCGCAAGCTTCGATAATGCGGTAACACTCTCTTTCGCTTACGCCGGCTGCAGATGCCATCTGGGGCACATCTATAGCGGCTGCATAGTTTGCGCGGATAAAGTCCAGGATTCCCTTGAACTGTACGTCGCGGCCGGTCATCCAAGAGGCGCCGTCGGAGGAAAAGAGCGGTTCGGCCTTGGCGTAAATCTGAATCCAGAGCTCTGACAAGTTATTTCGAAGCGCCATCTCGTTCTGCGGCCGTTGAAGGTCGTGGCTAAAGGAGCTCTTCAGCAAATCGATAAAGGGCATATCGTCGGGGTTGGTGGGCGACCATTTGAGCACATCGACGCCTCGACATTGAAGTAATGGATTGATGTAGCGCTTTTGGAGACGTCCCGCGGGATCGCCGAGCATCGACGGCTGAAAGATATGCAACATTTGAATGGCTGGTGCCGAATTGGCTGATTGCAGCGTGCTGTGCAAAACGCCGCCGTTGATAAAGCCGGCTGACCCTTCCTCAAAGCGTACGTGCTCATGAGCCGCGCGCGTTCGATAGCCAATCGCTCCCTGCTCCATGTAGAAAAGCTCAACTTCGGAATGCCAGTGCCAGGGGACGGAATTGCCCGGATAGCGAGCGAATTCTGCGCGTTCGGCAATATAGGGCCAGTCTTCGGCGGTCTCGGGAAACGCTTCCTCGCGTCCTCCGCGGTGCAATTCTATGTGATCCATGTTTCGCATGGCATCAGTATAAAGCGCGATGGGCTTAGATTGCTCTTGCCTGTTCGGGGAACGCCTTGTCTAGGGATGCTTGGAGCTTTTCGAAGGATGCTCGCAAGTTGAGATTCTGATCGGTTGAGCGTTTGACTTTTGTGGTGGGGGAGTCGAGGAGGCCGTCTCTCTGTGTCGGGGGGAAGGAGAAAAGGTCTGCATGTTTTAGGGATGGCTGCTGTGCTGCGTCATTGGAAGAATGCATGCTTATGCGGCCTCCTCGATGTCCACCAAAAGGTTGCGCTCGGGGTATGCTGCTAGGCCCCGTGCGTTGGCAGTATTATGCAGCGGACCGTTCAAAGAAGCGCTAAAGAAAGGCTTAACCTGGTTTGGTGTTACGATGAAACGCAGGTCAAGGCTATTGAGTAACACTCTTGAAAGGTTTTGAGCTTAAGGGCTTTCTAAGGTTTGTGGCGTAGACGTGGCGCGGACGTGCGGAGCGTGTGAATGCTCGCTGTTAGCGTTGCGGTGCCGCGGCACGCACCTGCTCGATGACCTTTTCCATCGTGGCGTCGATGCGGTCCTTTTTGAGTTCGCATTCCCAGATGGTTATGGGCGTCCAGCCCATTTCGGTGAGCGCTGCCACGGCGGCACGGTCGCGCTCGACGTTGCGACGGAACTTTGCCTCCCAAAACTCAACATTGCGCTTGGGCTGGCTGGGGTTGCACTTGGGGCAGCGGTGCCAAAAGCAGCCGTTGACGAAGATGGCGATCTTGCGGCCGGGGAAGGCGATGTCGGGCTTGCCGGGAACCTTCCATTCCAAGCGATAGCCCGTAAGGCCCGCGGCCCGCAGGCGCTGGCGAACGAGCAGCTCGGGTTTGGTGTTGGCGCGCTTGTTGCCCTTCATGGACTTTTTGATGGCGGCGCGACGGCGCACCAGTTCGCGCTCGTCGGCGGAAAGGTCCGAGGTGTCGATGCCGTCGAGCAGGCCGGGCTTGGCGCGCTTTTTGCTGCGGCGTTTAGGTGCGCGCTTGGGCTTGGTGGCGGGCTCGTCGGTCGTGGTGGCCGCGGCGTCGTTGGCAATGCCGTTGGCCTCAAGCCGATCTTCCTTTAACTCAATCAGAGCATCGATAAGCCCCTTGTCGGCGGGCATCCACTCAACCGTGGCAAGCGAGGTGCGCGGAATCCAGCGGACATCGAGCTGGCGGTCGTGCTTCTGGGGCTCATCGGATTCATCGGCGAGTGAGCAGTAGTAGCACTCCATGGAGAGATGAAAATCGGGGTAGTCATACTCAACGGTGTAGAAATCGCGCAGGTTGGTGACTTTTACCTGCAGCTCCTCCATAAGCTCGCGGCGTACGGCGTCCTCGGGCGTCTCGCCGCGCATGAGCTTGCCGCCGGGGAATTCCCAAAGTCCCTGCATGTCGCCATAGCCGCGCTGCACGGCAAGCAGCTCATCAGATCCTTCCTTGCGAATGATCCCAGCGGCAACATGAACAGTCTTCAACAGGAGTCCTCTCTCAATATCAACACGTGGCAGGCTGGCTACCCGTACCTTACACAACGGTAAGGCAAGCGTAAGCCATATCGATGGTAGCCGACTCGTCTTCTTGCGACTATAGATGCCGTAGACTAATCGCAAGAAAGGACTCGGTATGCAAACCACGCACATGGCGACCCCGGTACTGGAGGTCGCGCATCTCGAAAAGGTATACGGCGCGTTGGGCAACGTGACCCGCGCGCTCAACGACGTCAGCTTTACCGTCAACCGCGGCGAGTTCGTTGGCATCATGGGCGCTTCGGGCTCGGGCAAGTCGACGTTGCTCAACTGCGTGTCGACCATCGATAGCGCCACAAGTGGCACGATCCGCATCAACGGGCAGGACGTGACGCGCATGAAGCAGGCCAAGCTCTCGCAGTTCCGCCGCGAGGAGCTGGGCTTTATCTTCCAGGACTCCAACCTGCTCGATACGCTCACGGCACGCGAGAACATCGCTCTGCCGCTCACCATCGCCCGCACAAACTCGGCAGAGATCTCGACCCGCGTGCAGGATGTGGCAGCGCGCCTGTCTATCAGTCAGGTGCTCGACAAGTATCCCTACCAGATGTCCGGCGGTCAGCAGCAGCGCGTTGCCGCGGCTCGCGCGCTCGTTACCGACCCCACCATGATCATGGCCGACGAGCCCACCGGCGCCCTCGATTCCAAGAGCGCTCGCCTGCTGCTCGAGAGCCTGGAGGCCCTTAACCGCCGCCTACGCGCCACCGTGCTCATGGTCACGCACGACAGCTTTGCCGCCAGCTACACGAGCCGTGTGCTGTTCATTCGCGACGGCAAGATCTTCACCGAGCTGCGCCGCGGCGACACCGACCGCCGAGAGTTCTTCGACCGCATTATGGAGGTCGTTGCCATGATGGGCGGTGAGGGCTCCGATGCTCTGTAAACTCGCTTGGGGCAACGTCCGCCGCGCCGGCCGCGACTACCTCGTCTACCTTTTGACGCTCACCCTGGGCGTCACGGTCTTCTATGCTTTTAACACCATCTCGATGCAGGTCGACATCGCCGGAATCGATGAAGAGGGCTTGGCGCAGGTTATGGGCAGCATGCTCGGCGACCTGACGTACTTTTTGGCCGGTGTCATGGCCTTTTTAATGGTGTATGCCAATAACTTCATCATGAAACGCCGCAAGAAGGAGTTTGGCCTGTACCAGGTGCTCGGCATGGGGCGCGGGCGCGTCGCCACTATCATGGCGCTCGAGACGGTGATTGCCTCGGTGGTGGCCTTTGTCGCCGGCATTGTGCTGGGTGTGGGACTCTCCCAGCTCATGACGTTCTTTACGGCCTCGCTCTTTAAGACGCAAATCGCCAATTTCCACTTCTTTTTCTCGATGCATGCGTTCAATCTGACCCTTGTCTGCATGCTCGTAATGTTTGTGCTCACGCTACTGCTGAACCTTCGCGCCGTGCGTCGCACCAAACTCATCGAGCTTATGGGTGCCGAGCGTCGCAACGAGAGCATCAAGACACGCAACCCCTGGATAGCGATTGCCATCTTTGTCGTGGGCGCGGTGCTGGTGGGCGTGGCCTATTACCGTCTGCTACGTGATGGGTTCCCGCTAACCGCGACGGACAGCAAGCTGCAAGAGGCCATGAACCAGTTTGGTATTACGACCGCTATGGTTACCGTGGGCACCTTTGCCCTGTTCTGGGGACTCTCGGGCATGCTCATCAAGCTGCTGCAGAGCCTGCGCGGCGTGTATTGGCGCGGCCTCAACATGTTTACCGTGCGCCAGCTTGCGGCGAAGGTTAATACGGTGTGCTTTTCGATGGGCGTCATCGCGATGCTCCTGTTTTTGGCCATCACCTCGGTGACGTGCGGTATGTCAATTGCCAACGTGATGAATGAAAACCTGGAGCGCTATAACCCTGTTGACGTGTCTCAGACGTATGTCTATTGCACGCCCGATACGCTCGACTACTACAAAGGGTACAAAGGGTATGTCAATCCGTCTGAGGCCGATCGCATGGTGTTGGCCGATACAACGGTCGATTTGTACCCTGCATGGCACGGCAAGGGCAAGTCGGCGGACAACAACGACGAGACCGGCAAGAAGGTCGATATCGCCGATGTTGCCGGTGAGCATGTGCAGATCGATTCGTATCTGAGTTGCCCATTTGGCGGCTCGAATCCTTCGGTGACCCCAAGTGAGATGTGCAAGACCATGGGCGAAAAGCTTCCCAAGGCGTTCGGGGGTAGCAATGCCGATACGATGGGTCTGTTTGTGACGCCGGCGAGCCAGTACAACAAACTGCGTCAGATGATGGGCGAGGAGCCGGTGAGCATTGGCCGCGACCAGTATCTGCTCACGTGTGATATGGGCGGCGAGCTGGTCGAGCTGTACACCAAGTATATGGCTGACGGCCATGCCCTTACCTTGGGCGGGCATACGCTCAAGCCCGCAACCGATAAGTCGGACGAAGATACGGCGGCCATCGCCAACTCGGCGATGGGCAGTAATCCGGGTACCGTCGTCGTTGCCGACGAACTGTTGTCCCAACTTAATCTGCAGCCGTATTCCAGTAGCCTGCTCGTTAACTACAAACAGGGGATGGATACGACCGAGGCAGACGAGAGCATTAAATACACTTTGCTCGACAATCTGCTCGTTGACGGCAAAGAGCCGGGGGTGTGGGGAACCTTCATCACACGCTCCGAGATGTACACGCAAGCAGCGCAAATGAACGGTCTTATTAGCTACCTAGCCATCTACATCGGCTTTGTATTGGTCGTTGCATGCGCGGCGATACTGTCGATCCAGCAGCTCTCCAATGTGGCCGACGGCAGCCGCAGCTATCGTGTGCTGGCACAGATCGGCTGCGACGACCGCCAGATCCGCCATTCGGTGATGGCGCAGCAAGCGGTATTCTTCCTGTTCCCGCTGGCAGTGGGCCTGGCGCACTCCTTTGTGGCACTTAAGGTGATCATCGAGCTGGTGAGCATTTTCGGAAATATGAGCATCGGCGGCACCGTGGGCCTCACCTGTGCAATCTTCCTGGCAGCATACGCTGGCTACTTCCTGGTGACCTACCTCATGAGCGCCGGAATGGTACAAGCTGCCATCGCCACCCGCTACAGTGAGTAACTCACCCAGTTTGGAATTATCGTAGGTTGAGCATAAGTCAGCGAAAACGCCCCTAAGCGAGCAAGGTGACGTGAAAGAGGAGGGAAGCGTACTTTGGGTACGCGACCGACGACTGAACGTCAGATTGCCGCCTAGGGGCGCTTGCAGCGTCGGACGGTTACGGCGTTTGGTAAAACGCCGTAACTCTAAATACGTTCCGCGATCTCGTGGATGAGGTAGTCGGTCTTTTCCCAGCCCAGACACGGGTCGGTGATCGACTTGCCAAAGACACCGCCGTCGACCGGCTGGTTGCCATCCTCCAGGTAGGACTCGATCATAAAGCCCTTGACCAGCTTGGAGATGGACTCGTTGCGGCGGCAGCTGTCGAGCACCTCCTTGCAAATGCGATACTGCTCCAGCGGACGCTTGCCCGAGTTGTCGTGGTTGCAGTCGATGACCGCTGCCGGATTGGCATAGCCGGCATGCTCGGTATAGCGTTCGGCCAGGCGTTCCAGGTGTTCGTAGTGGTAGTTGGGGTAGGTGCGCCCATCGAGACCGATGTAGCCACGCATAACGGCGTGTGCGAGCGGGTTGCCGTCGCACTCGACCTCCCAGTTGCGGAAGATGAAGCTCTGGTGCGCCTGCGCGGCGTAAATGGAGTTGAGCATAACGGTGGTAGAGCCGGCAGTGGGATTCTTCATGCCGACGGGTACCGAAATGCCGCTCGACACCAGGCGATGCTCCTGGTTCTCGACCGAGCGTGCGCCCACGGCAACATAGCTCAGCAGGTCAACGAGGTATTGGTAGTTGGACGGATAGAGCATCTCGTCGGCGGTGAAGAAGCCCGTCTCCTCGATGACGCGCAAGTGCATATGGCGGATGGCCTTGACGCCCTCGAGCAGGTCATCGGGAGCCTCGGGGTTGGGGTTGTGCAACAGGCCCTTGTAACCGGTGCCCTTGGTGCGCGGCTTATTGGTGTAGACGCGCGGAATGATGATGAGCTTGTCCTTGACCTCCTCGGCGGTCTTGGCCAGTCGGTTCATGTACTCAAGCACCGAATCCTCGCGGTCGGCAGAGCACGGGCCGATGATGAGCACCTTGCGTGCGTCCTCGCCGGTAAAGACTTTGGCGACCTCGGCGTCAAATGCCTGCTTTTTGGCGGTAAGCTCGGCAGAAAGTGGCATTTCCTCGCGGATCTCCATGGGGATCGGCAGCCTGCGTTTGAATTCCATGGCCATAGGGGTCTCCTCAATCTATAGAAAGAGCAATAAGCGTATTGTCGAATGCTCGGCATTATCCGCTGTCGCACGCTAAAGTGCAAGCCCTTGTCACCCCGAAACCTACCAAAAAGGGACAGGTTTATTTTGGCAGGTTTTATCTGGGTAAACGTCGGCGGATGCCGGGAGGGAGCGGCGCCGCGCGGGACCCTAAGGCTGTTGTCGGTTCCCTAGGAAATACCCTGTGGGCAAAAAATGCCAAATATGAGTACGGTTGCTATCTTAGTATCATATTGCCTTCGCAAAATAATAGACATAACAGCAAAATATGTTCATTAACGCAAACACATATAAGTCCGCTATGGTGCTGTTTGATCAATTTAGGGACGCGTGTAAGCCGTGGGAGCGGCATTTGAGGCGGTTTTGGCTGTTACTAAAAAGGTAACAGTACTCATATTTGCCCTTTTTTGCCCACGGGGTCTGGAAAGCGCCGTCAGTGAGGTCTCAGGGAAGGCGTTTCGAGGCTCGAAGGACACAAAACGGGGGCGCAGGTTGTCCTGCGCCCCCGTTTTCTTGGCATTGCGGTTGTTTGCCGCCGGTTTTTACGCCGCTTCGTCGAACTGCGAGTTGTACAGGTCGGCGTAGAAGCCGCCCTGGGCGAGCAGCTCGTCGTGCGTGCCCTTCTCGACGATGTCGCCGTCGCGAATCACCAAGATCACGTCGGCGTTGCGGATCGTGGACAGGCGGTGCGCGATGACAAAGCTGGTGCGGCCCTGCATCAGCGCATCCATGGCGCGCTGAATGAGCTCCTCGGTACGGGTATCGACGTTGGAAGTCGCCTCGTCCAGAATCAGTGCCGGGCGGTCGGCCAAAATGGCACGGGCGATGGTCACGAGCTGGCGCTGACCCTGCGACAGGTTAGTGCCCTCCTCGTTGATCATAAAGTCGTAGCCGCCGGCGAGCGTATGGATAAAGTGGTCGCAGCGTGCGGCGCGTGCGGCGGCCTCGACCTCGGCATCGGTCGCATCGGGGCGTCCGTAGCGGATGTTCTCGCGGATGGTGCCGTTAAACAGCCAGGTGTCCTGCAGCACCATGGCAAACTCGCCGCGCAGCGCCGCGCGGTCCCAGTCGCGCACGTCGACGCCTTCGACGCGCAGCGAACCGCCGTCCACGTCGTAAAAGCGCTGCAGCAGCTTAATGAGCGTGGTCTTGCCGGCGCCGGTGGGGCCGACGATGGCAATGGTTTGGCCGGGCTTAGCCTCGCAGCTAAAGTCGTGGATGATGGTCTTGTCGGGCGTGTAGCCAAACTTGACATGGTCAAACTCCACGTGGCCGGGGCGCTTCTCGGGAATCTGCGCGTCGGCCTTCTGCTCCTCCTCGGGCGCGGCCAGGAACTCAAAGACGCGCTCGGTAGCGGCAGCCATCGACTGCATCGTGTTGCTCACGTTGCCCAGCTGCTGCACGGGTTGCGTAAAGTTTCGAACGTACTGGATAAAGCTCTGGATGTCGCCGGGCGTGGCATTGCCGGTCAGCGCGAGCTGCGCGCCCACCACGACGACGCCCACGTAGCCCATGTTGCCCACCAAGCTCATAAGCGGCATCATCAGGCCCGACAGGAACTGCGAGCGCCAGCCACTAATAAAGAGGCGGTCGTTTTGACGGTCGAACTCTTCAATCGAGGCCTCGGCGCGGTCGAACACCTGAATGACGTTCTGGCCGGCAAAGTCCTCCTCGATAATGCCGTTGACGGCGCCCAGAACCTGCTGTTGCTCGCGGAAGTACGGCTGCGAGAAGTGAATCATCACGGTCAAGATAATCGCGGCGGCCGGCAGCGTGAGCACGGTGACGCCGGTAAGCGGCAGGCTGATCGAAAGCATCATGACGAGCACGCCGATAATCTGCGTCACCGACGTGATGAGCTGCGTCACGCTCTGGTTGAGCGACTGACCCAGCGTATCGACGTCGTTGGTGATGCGGCTGAGTACGTCTCCCTTGCTGTGGCCGTTGAAGTAACTCATCGGCACGACGGCAACCTTGGCGGCGATTTCCTTGCGCATGCGGTAGCAGATCTTTTGCGTGACGCCGGTCATGAGCCAGCCCTGGACCAGGCTGCAGACAGAGCTCGCCAGATACAGGCAGAGCAAAAAGCCGAGCGTCTTGGCGATCCAGTCAAAGTCAACGTCGCCGGTGCCGTTGACCTTGGCGACCAGGCCTTCGAACAGCTTGGTCGTAACCTGGCCGAGCACCTTGGGTCCCACAATGTTAAAGATGACCGAGCACACGGCAAAGGCGACGGCGGCAAACACGGCAATCTTGTGTTGGCCGATATAGCCGAGCAGCTGCCTCATGGTGCCCTTAAAGTCCTTGGCCTTTTCGCCGCGACGCATGCCGCCCATGCGGCCCATGGGACCACGTTGGCGGGTGGGCTTGGGAATCTGAGTCTTGGTCTCGTCTGCCATTAGCGCTCGCCTCCTTCCATGACGGCTGCAATTTCTTCTTGGGTAAGCCCCAGCTCCTCGGCGGAAAGCTGCGACTGTGCGATCTCCAGATACGCCGGGCAGCTGCGCAGCAGCTCCTCGTGCGTGCCGGTGCCCACTACGTGGCCGTCGTCGAGCACGATGATCTGGTCGGCGTGCATGATGGTCGCGATGCGCTGGGCTACGACCACGAGCGCGGCGTCGGTAACGTTTTTGGCCAGCTCCTCGCGTAGGCGCGCGTCGGTCTTGTAGTCGAGGGCGCTAAACGAATCATCGAAAACCACGACCTCGGGCTTTTTGGCCAACGCGCGGGCGATGGCCAGGCGCTGGCGCTGACCACCCGAAACATTGGAGCCGCCCTGGCTGATGGGGGAGTCGTAGCCGCCCTCGCGCTCGGCGATAAAGTCCTCGGCCTGTGAGATGCGCGCGGCTTGGCGCATGTCATCATCGCTTACCATGTCGCCCGCAAACTTGAGGTTGCTCTCAACGGTGCCCGAGAACAGACGACCCTGCTGCGGAATATAACCGATGCGGCGGCGCAGCTCGGAAAGGGTCATGTCGCGCACGTCGATGCCGTCGAGCGAAATGCTGCCGCCCGTGACGTCGTACAAGCGTGGAATCAGCTGCACGAGCGTGGACTTGCCCGAGCCCGTGGAGCCAATGATGCCGAGCATCTGACCGGCATGCGTGGTGAAGTTCACGCCGCTGATGACATCGGCGCGGGCATCGGGGTACTGGAAGCTCACGTCGCGGAAGGTGAGCTCACCGCGCGGCGAGCTGGCCGCGGGCAGTTTGGGCGAGGCAGGGTCGTTGATGCTCGTGGGGCAGGTGATGACCTCATCTACGCGCTCGGCTGCGACCTCGGCACGGGGCAGGATGACCGAAACCATGGTGAGGATCATAAACGCCATGACGATCTGCATAGTGTAGGAGATGAATGCCATCATGTTGCCGACCTGCATCACGCCGTCGGACACGCCCTGCGCGCCAAACCAGACGATAAGCACGGTGATGCAGTTCATGACGAGCATCATGAGCGGCATCATAAAGCTCATGGCGCGGTTGGTGTAGAGCTGCGTGGTCATCAGGTCGAGCGAAGCCTTGTCAAAACGCTCGAGCTCATGCTCCTCACGGTTGAACGAGCGGATGGGCATAAGGCCGTCGAGCAGCTCGCGGGCGGTAAGGTTCACGCGGTCCACAAAGCTCTGCATCTTTTTGAACTTGGGCATGGTGAGGCCCATGAGCACGCCGACGACGGCCGAAACCGCGATGATGGCCACGGCGATGGTCCACTCCAGGCCGGTGTGGTTGGCCAGGACGCGCATGACGGCGACGATGCCCATGACGGGGGCCATCAGGCACATGCGGATAAACAGGGTTGCGGCCATCTGGATCTGCTGAATGTCGTTGGTGCAGCGGGTGATGAGCGAGGCCTGGCTAAACTTGCCCACCTCGGCCGGCGAGAAGTGCATAACCTTGTTGAAGGTCTCGCGGCGCAGGTCGCGGGCGATGGAGCAGGCGGTGCGCGAAGCCACGGCACCGGTCAGGATGGTGGCGACGAGCGACACCAGGCACAGCCCAAACATCGTGGTTGCCATGCGGCTCAGGTAGGCGTTCTGTACGTCGGCGGGGTCGATGCCTTGCGCCTTGTACTCGTCCTGTACATAGCTCACGGCGCGCTGGGTGACGATGGAGCCCGACATGGAGCCCATTTTGTCCGCCATTTGGTTGGCGCCCTCGACGAGCTTGCTTTGGTCTACCAGACCGCCCTTGACACCTAGGCGCATACTCTTCATGGTGATCTTACCGCCGTCGGCATCAATCTGCTTTTGCATGCTCTGCGCCGCTGCGGCCTTCTGCTGCATCTCGGCGAGTTGCTCGGGCGTCATCGCCGTCATCTGCTCGGGCGTGGGCATGGCCTGGGCGCCGCTGTTGTCTTTTTCACCGGACGTGCCCATCATGTCGCCCATGGAGTTGGCGTCAATACCCTGGTTGAACGAAAGGACGACAGTCTCGGGCAGACTCATGATGTCGGCAATCTTGCCGCCGTCGGCGCGCTCCTCCTCGGTGCCCTTGTACGTTCGAATGCCGCTATTGTCCGCCTTGCTAAACACGGCCTCCACAGACTTGGCGTCTTTGGTGCTCATAAAGAGTTCGAGGTCGTCGAGCGATTCGGCACGGATGGTGTCGGGCACGGGCGACGCGATGCCGCCTTGCTGCACACCCACGTCGACGATGTCGCTCATATAGGTAGGCAGCGCCAGATCGGCGTTGCAGCTGATTACGATAAGTACGATAGCTGCGAACAGTGCCAGGATATGTTTTTTAAAGAGCTTGAGAATCCTCACTCGGCATCTCTCCTTTCTTGATTGCGGTCGATAATTTCGTTGGCACGTCTTAGAAGGCGCACCATCTCCTGGGTATCTGTTTCGCCAAGCTCCTCGAGGAAGGCCGCGGTGCGGTCCTCGAATTCCCGGCGTTTGATTTCGATGACCTGGAATCCCTTGTCGGTCACCGTGACGTGTACGCGACGACGGTCGGTCTTTGAGTGCTCGCGCTCGACCCAACCCTTGGCCTCGAGGGCGCGCAGGATATTGGCGATACGGGCGCTCGAGACCCAGGCACGATCGGCGAGTTCGCTCGGCGTGAGCGAGCCGCCGGCGCGCATGAGGGCGCGCATGACGGCCATCTCGCCACCCAGAGCCTGGTCGGCAAAGCGCGAAACGCGCTGGTGCATGCTGCCAAACTCGGTAAAGAGCTGACGCCCAAGCTCATGGAAATCGGTATCTTCCACCGAAAACCCCTAACACTAGAAACTATTTTCGGTGAAAGATGATACCCGCGTATTCGGGTCTCATGCAGTGGGCAATATAAAGAGCGCATAAAGAGTAAAAAATTCAATCGCTGAAGCGTTTCAAAGAACTATTATGCCCGCGGTTAGGCGAGGGGTTGTCACCACCATGACGACTGGGACTCATTTATCGCCACGTGCGATGCTCCAACTTCCCGCAAGGAGACACCTGAATCAAGGGGGTTGGAGTCATGGCATTTGACTTCACGGGCAAAACCGCGATCGTTACCGGCGGCACTCAGGGCATTGGCCTCGAGATTGCCAAGGGCATCGTTGCGGGCGGCGGACACGTCGCGCTCATCGCAAGGAACGCTGCTAAGGGCGAGGCCGCGGTGGCCGAGCTTGGCGAGGGCAACAAGTTCTATCAGCTCGATGTCGCCGATGCGCCCAAGGCGCGCGAGACCGTCGAACAGATTTTCGCAGACCTGCCGCAAACCAACATCCTGATTAACTGCGCTGGCGTCATCAGCACCAAGAAGTTCGACGAGATCGATGACATCGAGTGGCGTCGCACCATTGACATCAACCTCAATGGTACGTTTACCATGATGAATGCCGTGTACCCGCACTTTAAGGCGGCCCATGCCGGCACTATCGTCAACGTGAGCTCTGTTGCTGGCAAGATCGGCGGCGGCCTGCTCGGCACCGCGGCTTACGCGAGCTCCAAGGCCGGTGTTAACGGTCTAACCAAGGCAGTCGCCAAGGAAGGCGGCAAGTTTGGCGTTCGCTGCAACGCTGTATGCCCGTCGCTCACGCTTACCGATATGACCTCGATCCTCTCTGACGAGAACTCTCAGCGCATCATCAACGGTATTCCTCTGGGCCGCGCCGCCCAGGCCAGCGAGCCTGCGCAGATGGTGCTCTTCTTTGCCTCCGACCTCGCCAGCTTCGTTAACGGCGAGATCGGTGACTGCGACGGTGGCATCGTCCTGGACGGGTAATACCCCACGACGATTATTCGGCGACGGCTCCTGCGACTCGGGACCGTCGCCTTCTTTCTGACATAGGCGCGTGCGGCTACGATTCGCATGCATCCAAAGGAGATATATATGAGTGAATCGACTGCGGTGGAGGCGCCGGCGGCAAAGGAGCCGTTCTTTAAGATGTCCTCCATCCCGGGCGCCAATATCTTGGTGCCGCTTCTGTTGGGCTGTCTGCTCAACACGCTATTCCCCGACCTGTTCAAAACGCTCGGCAGCTTTACGCTTGGCATGACCCAGCAGGGCGCTGGCCCGCTCGTGGGCGCTTTTTTGCTCATCGTCGGTACGACGATTTCGTTTAAGAGCGCTCCTGCCGCCGCTGCCCGCGGCGCCATCATCATCGCCGTCAAGCAGATCGTGGTCGTTGCCATGTCGCTGCTCATCCTTTATGTGTTCAACGACAACTTGTTTGGCATCTCTGCCATGGTGATGCTGGCGGCTTGCACCGGCGCCAACAACGCTATGTACGCTGGGCTGATGGGTACCATGGGCAACGAGGCTGAGCGTGGCGCTGTCGCCATCACCACGCTGGTTGTCGGCCCTCCGGTCACGATGATCGTGCTCGGCGCTGCCGGCCAGGCCCCGATCGGCTGGTCGCTCGTGGGCGCCATTCTGCCGATCGTCGTCGGCATTATTCTGGGTAACCTGTTCCCCAGCTTTAAGAAGATGATGGCACCGGCACTTTCCGCCATCATCGTGCTCGTCTTCTTTGCCATGGGCTCGACCATGACTTTTGGCCAGCTTATCAACGGCGGTCTCCCCGGTATTCTGCTCGGCGTGATCTGCTCGGTGGTCTTTGCAATTCCCGTTATCGCGGTCGATAAGCTCACGGGTGGTACGGGTGTCGCAGGTGCGGCCATTTCGAGCTGTGCCGGAGCCAATGTGGCCACGCCTGCTGCCATGGCAAGCGTCAACGGGGCCATGTACGGCGGCGCCGTGCTCGCGACGGCTACGGCACAGGTTGCTGCCTGCGCAATCGTGACGGCTATTTTGACCCCGCTGGTCACCAGCTGGTGCTACAAGCATTTTGAGGGCCAGGGCAACGGCGATAGCAAGGCAACGACCGACAAGGCCGCCGCAGCCGCCTAATGCAAAGCGGCAATCAAAGCTAAAAAATAGCTACGCCACAGGGCGGCCACGGGGGATCCCGTGGCCGCCCTGCAGTTTCTGTAGGGTCTCTGGGACACTTTACCCTGCTAAAGCTGGCATAACAGCTAGAGCGAACGTCGTACAAAGGCAAGGAAAAATAACATACAAATCGGTGAACGGTAGTTGTTCGCGCCCGCATTTCCTGCGGGTTTGTAAAAAACGCTCTTATGATATAAAAAAAGAAACATATAACAGCCCAGATGGAGAGGGTCGCTATGTTATCCTTCTCAAACGGGTGAAATCTTGGGTTTTGGGTTGTAGTTCCAAGGTGGACAAACGTTTTCCCTGCACCAACGTGTGGTGAAGAACGGAAGAAGCCGGTAGTGCAAGCCGAACATTCAAGAATTCAATAAGCAGCGGTGTGAGAGAGCGCCGCATTACACGTAACTAGGAGCGTGGTTACACAATGCAGGAGGCATGGGAAGGCTTCAAGGAAGGCATTTGGACGGGAGAGGTTGACGTCCGAGACTTCATCCAGAAGAACTACACCCCCTACGAGGGCGACGAGTCGTTCCTCGTCGGTCCGACCGAGCGTACCAAGGAGCTGTGGGGCGAGGTTCTCGACCTGCTGCTTAAGGAGCGCGAGCAGGGTGGTGTCCTCGATATGGACACCAAGATCGTCACGGGTATCGTGAGCCACCCCGCTGGCTACATCGATAACGCCCACCGCGAGAAGGAGACCATCGTCGGTCTCCAGACTGACAAGCCGCTCAAGCGCGCACTGCACGTCAACGGTGGTATCCGCATCGCTTGTCAGGCTGCCAGCCAGCACGGCTATAAGGTCGACGAGAACGTTGTCGAGCGCTACACCTTCGAGCGTAAGACCCACAACGCTGGCGTCTTCGATGTTTACACTCCCGAGATGCGTGCTTGCCGCTCGGCTCACATCATCACCGGTCTGCCCGATGGCTATGGCCGCGGCCGCATCATCGGCGACTACCGTCGTGTTGCCCTGTACGGCGTCGACTACCTGATCAAGGACAAGGAGGCCCAGAAGGCTTCCACCCCGACGGTCATGACCGCCGACAACATCCGCGATCGTGAGGAGCTGCAGGAGCAGATCCGCGCCCTCGGCGAGCTCAAGATGATGGCCGAGACCTATGGTTTCGACATTTCCAACCCTGCTACCAACACGCAGGAGGCCATCCAGTGGATGTACTTCGCCTACCTTGCTGCCGTCAAGGAGCAGAACGGCGCCGCTATGTCCATCGGCCGTACCTCTACGTTCATCGACATCTACGCTGAGCGCGACCTTGCCAACGGTACCTTCACCGAGGAGCAGATCCAGGAGTTCGTGGATCACTTCATCATGAAGCTCCGCATGGTCAAGTTTGCCCGTACCCCCGAGTACCAGGCCCTGTTCACCGGCGACCCGCAGTGGGTCACCGAGTCCATCGGCGGCATGGGTGTTGACGGCCGTACGCTCGTTACCAAGATGAGCTACCGCTACCTGCACACGCTCGAGAATATGGGCACCAGCCCCGAGCCCAACATGACCGTTCTGTGGTCGACCCGTCTGCCCGAGAACTTCAAGAAGTTCTGCGCCAAGACTTCTGTCGCCAGCTCCTCGATCCAGTACGAGAACGACGATCTCATGCGCGTTTATCACGGCGACGACTACGGCATTGC
Organism: uncultured Collinsella sp.; assembly: GCA_902493915.1. Lineage (GTDB taxonomy): Bacteria > Actinomycetota > Coriobacteriia > Coriobacteriales > Coriobacteriaceae > Collinsella. The sequence continues at coordinate 13,724 of CABUQY010000004.1, read as the reverse complement.
CTGCTGCGTGTCCTCCATGCGCATTGGCAAGGAGATGCAGTTCTTCGGCGCCCGCGCCAACCTGGCCAAGTGCCTGCTGTACGCACTCAACGGCGGTGTTGACGAGGTCTCCAAGAAGCAGGTCGGCCCCAAGTACCGCGCCGTCGAGGGCGATACGCTCGATTACGATGACGTTGTGGCCAAGTACAACGACATGATGAAGTGGCTCGCTGGCGTGTACGTCAACTCGCTGAACATCATTCACTACATGCACGACAAGTACTGCTACGAGCGCATCCAGATGGCTCTGCATGACAAGCACGTGCACCGCTGGTTCGCTACGGGCATCGCTGGCCTTTCCGTCGTGGCTGACTCCCTGTCCGCCATCAAGTACGCCAAGGTCCACCCCGTCCGTGACGAGAACGGCATCATCGTCGACTTCGAGACCGAGGGCGAGTTCCCCAAGTACGGTAACGACGACGACCGCGTCGACCAGATCGCTCACGACGTTGTGCACCAGTTCATGGAGTACATCCGCATGAACGACACCTACCGCAACTCCGTGCCCACGACCTCGGTTCTGACCATTACCTCCAACGTCGTGTACGGTAAGAAGACCGGCTCCACGCCCGACGGCCGCAAGGCTGGCCAGCCGTTCGCCCCGGGTGCTAACCCCATGCACAAGCGCGATAGCCACGGCGCCATCGCTTCGCTGTCTTCGGTTTCCAAGCTCCCGTTCCGCGATGCTCAGGACGGCATCTCCAACACCTTCTCCATCATCCCGAGTGCGCTCGGCAAGGAGGACCAGGTGTTCTTTGGCGATATCGACCTTGATCAGCTGGGCGAGTAACTATTGTTAGTGCTATACTAACAATAACGATTACTGATTAGAGCGCCGGTTTCGGCCGGCGCCTATCAATCGAAGGAGACACATTATGAAGGTTTCTGAAGTTTCTGAGACTCAGGCCGATAACCTGGTCCACATGCTCGACGCTTACGCCGAGAAGGGTGGCCACCACCTGAACATCAACGTCTTCAACCGTGAGACGCTGCTTGACGCTCAGGCTCACCCCGAGAAGTACCCGCAGCTGACCATCCGCGTTTCCGGCTATGCCGTGAACTTCCACACGCTCACCAAGGAGCAGCAGGACGAGGTCATTTCGCGTACCTTCCACGACAAGTTCTAAAGGGTTCAACTCCTGTAGGATTACTGGGGCCGGTTTTGGGTTATTTCCCAAAACGTCCTCGGACATGCAAAGAGGCTCCGCTGCGCGCGTTGCGCGGCGGAGCCTCTTTGCGTCCTGCGGGATGTTTTGGGAAATAACCCAAAACCGGCCATGTGGGGTCCTTTGGAGTCACCCTTTAGGCGGAACTCTCCTAATTATTTGGATGAGTCGTTTACTTACTTGTACTGTTACCGTCTTCCCGCTCTTGTTGGGGTATGCTTTGTTCGTATGTAAACGTATGACATGTTGATGGGGGAGGGTGCTATGGCTCGCGAGAGTGCTCGTTCTAAGGATACGGCTAAGCCTGGCATCAAGGAAGTTGCGGCGGTGGCGGGGGTTTCGCCTACTACGGTATCTCGCGTGCTTAATAATCGCGGCTATATTAGCCAAGAGACCCGCGATAAGGTCCATGCCGCGATGAAGCGCATCAACTATACGCCCAACGATATCGCCCGTGCCATGCTCAACGGTCGCCTGAATCTTATCGGTATGATCGTCCCCTATGTCAGCAGTCCGTTTCATGCCCAAGTGGTTCAAGTCATTGAGCATACCCTGGCCGAAAACGGTTTTAAGATGCTGCTGTGCAATAGCGCCAATCGACCCGAGCTTGAGCGCTCTTATATCGACATGCTTCGACGCAATATGGTTGATGGCGTCATCGTCAACTCGCTTAATATCGGTACCGAGGCGTATGCCGAGATGGGCTTGAGTCTGGTTGGTATCGACTGCGACCTTGGCGAAGCCTCTGTTCAGATTGCGAGCGACAGCTATAGCATCGGCGAACTTGCCACGCGTCGCCTGATCGATGACGGATGTTCACGCATCCTGTGCCTGCGCAGCAATAGCCGCATGCGCATGCCTGCCAATAAGCGTACCGATGCCTACCTCGATGTTGTTGAGCAGGCCGGTTTGCCCGCGCTTGTCCGTGAGGTCGAGTTCGTTAAGCCCGACGACGAAAAGAGCGCGGTCGTTGCGAAGATCCTCGATGAGAACCCCGATATTGACGGCATCTTTGCGGGAGACGACACGATGGCGGCTATCTGTCTTAACGTGATGAAGCAGCGCGGCTTGAGCGCTCCGGATGATATTAAGGTCGTGGGCGCGGATGGTGCCCGCCGCACTATGACGTTTATGCCTGACTTAACAACCGTACGCCAAGATATCGATCGCATCGGTGAGCTCGCGGCGCAATCCATCGTCGCTCTTGTTAACGGCGAAAAGCCCGAATCGAATATCAAGCTCCCCGTTGAACTCATTGAGGGTAAAACCGCGTAGTTCATCCCGTGCCAAAAGAATTCCTCAAACGCCTCTGATGACCGTTCGCCGGTATATGTCAACCGTTTGCCGACGACTGGAACTGCGAAAAGACGTATTGGTGTGAAAACGTTTGACATATGAAAACGATTGACATATCTTGCAGTTGTACCGAGTTAGTATCTCGTGAGAAAGGAAGTCTCGGATGCACAAGGTGTATTACCAGCCTGAGGGAATTTGGGTAGGCGACATCATGCCGTACGGCGAGGACGGCACGTTCTATCTCTATCACCAGCGTGACACGCGTAACCCCGGACCTTTCGGAGAGCCGTTTGGCTGGGCACTCGCGACAACCAAGGACTTCGTCAATTACAAAGACTTTGGCGAGAGCCTTGAGCGTGGCGGCGACGAGGAAGTCGACCAGTATGTTTATGCCGGCACGGTGTTTAAGGTGGGCGACAAGTACCATGCGCTCTACACTGGTTGCAATCGCGATAAGGTCAAGGCACGCTTGATGAAGCAGGTTCTTCTTCACGCAACGAGTGACGACGCCGTCAAGTGGGAGAAGAACATCGCCGAGACGCTGCTTCCGCCCCAGGAGGGTTACGATGACCGCAACTGGCGCGATCCCTTTGTGCTTTGGGATGAGGAGAACGAAGAGTACATGCTCATCCTCGGCACGCGTGTGGGCGAGGACAAGCGTCTGATGACCGGTCGTCTGGTCAAGTTCACCTCCAAGGACCTGGATACCTGGGAGTTCCAGGGCGACTGGTGGAATCCGGGCCTGTACACCATGTTCGAGATGCCTGATCTCTTTAAGATGGGCGACTGGTGGTATCTGGTGTTCTCCGAGTACAGTGATGGCAACAAGACCCGTTACCGCATGTCTCGCTCTATCAACGGTCCTTGGATCACTCCTGCGGACGATTCCTTCGATGGCCGCGCGTACTATGCCGCGCGTACCGCATTTGACGGCGAGCGCCGCGTTCTCTTTGGTTGGGTTCCTACGCGTGACGAGGGCGGTGACCCCAGCTCTTACCTGTGGGGTGGCACCTTTATGCCCCTCGAGATCGTTCAGCGTGCCGACGGAACGCTCGGCACCAAGCTTCCTGACAGCATGCTTGGCGCCTTTGGCGAGGCTAAGGCAGTCGAGACCTTTGAGCTTTCCTGCGAGTCGGGCAAGGTCGAGCAGGTGCTCGCCGCGGATGCCGGCTCCACCTACTTGCTCGATGCCGACATTGAGCTCGGCGGTAACGCTGCCGGCTTCTCGGTCAAGTTCGCTGAGGACGCCGAGACCGGTCTTGCCTATGAGTTCCGCGCCAACCTGCGCGAGGGCAAGCTCGAGTTCACGCCGGCTCCCCAGTACCCGTGGTTCCAGGTCAACAACATGGGCCTCGAGCGTCCGTTGTTCTTTAAGGGCGAGGGCACTCACCATGTGCGTCTGGTCGTCGACGACGACATCGCGACCATCTTTGTCGATGATGTTGCGCTCAACGCTCGCTTCTGCAACAAGCAGGGCCAGGGTGTGGCGCTGACGGTCACCGACGGTGCGCTCAAGTGCGCAAACGCAACGATCGCGTCTCTGTAGCGGCAACGAACCGTTTTATGATTTAGAAAAGGAATGGAGAGGAACATGGACTACAAGGCAGTGTCCCAGCAAGTCGTCGACAACGTCGGCGGACTGGAGAACATCGAGGGCGCCACGCATTGCGTGACCCGTCTGCGTCTGGTGCTCAAGGATACGAGCAAATACAACAAGGCCGAGCTCGAGAACATCGATGGCGTCAAGGGCGTGCTGTACAACAGCGGCCAGCTCATGATCATCTTCGGTACCGGTACCGTCAACAAGGTTTACGATGAGTTTATGGCTCTGACGGGCGTTAAGGAGATCAGTGCTTCCGAGGTCAAGGGCGCCGAGGCGGACAAGAAGGGCAAGTTCTTCTCGGTCCTCAAGGTATTCTCGGACATCTTTATCCCCATCATTCCCGCCTTCGTCGGCGCTGCAATCATCATCGGTCTTAAGTCGCTGATCGTTGCCAACGGCCTCTTTGGCATGGAGGGCAGCCTCGCCGATCACAGCGAGTTCCTCAAGAACCTCGCAAGCTTCTTTGCCATTATCGCCACCACGTTCGACTACCTGCCTGTTCTGGTTATGTACAGCGCAGTCAAGCGTTTTGGCGGTAACCCGATCCTGGGCATCCTCGTCGGTATCGTCATGGTTCACCCGAGCCTTATGAACCGCAACACGTTCGTTATGGACCCGACGGGTGCTGAGTACTGGAACTTCGGTCCGCTCTCCATTCCCATGGTTGCTTTCCAGGGCGGCGTGTTCCCTGCAATCCTGACTGCCTGGTTTATGGCCAAGGTCGAAAAGATTGCCCAGAAGTACATCCCTGAGGTCGTTTCGTTCGTCTTTGTCCCGACCGTTACCCTGATTCTTGCTAACGTCGCCCTGTTCACCGTGTTCGGCCCGCTCGGCAACCTGATCGGCGACGTCCTCGCCGGCGTAATCGATATCCTGTACAACAGGATGGGCGTCTTCGGTGCCTTTGTCTTTGCCGCATTCCTGCAGCCGCTCGTCGTTACCGGTACGCATCAGTTCATCCAGGGTATCGAGGCAAACCTCGTTGCCACGACTGGCTTCAACTACATCCAGGCAATCTGGTCGGTTTCCATCATCGCCCAGGGCGGCGGCGCCATCGGCATGTACCTCATTCACAAGAAGCATTCCAAAGAGCGCAACATCTGCATGTCGTCCTTTATCCCGACGCTGGTCGGTATCTCCGAGCCCGCAATCTTTGCTGCAAACATGCGCTACTCGATCATCCCGTTCATCTGCGCTTGCATCGGTGCAGGCTGCGGCGGTGCCTTCGTGAAGCTCTTTGAGGTGCGCGCCATCGGTCAGGGTCTGACCGGCGTGCTTGGCCTGCTCATCGTCACGCCCGAGACGCTCGTGTGGTATGTGGCTGGCAATCTCATCGCCTTTATCGTGCCGATCGTCTTGATCTTTGCCTACAACAAGGCAAAGGGCGTGCCGACCACTGATGAAGAGGGCGCTGGCGCTGGCTTCGATGTCAGCTTCTAGTTGAGCCGTTCAGCGTAATCTGAGGATAAGTCCATTTGGGGAAGGGCGTTCGGCTCGTGTGAGTCGAGCGTCCTTTCCCATAGACGAGAAGGTCAATGGCGATGTTTAATCAAAAAAACAAGGTGATGCGTGCGGACTATGAGCAGTGGCGTGACGGACAGGATGAGACGGCGGGTCGCATCGCGTCCGACCCCGATAGGCTCCTGTTCCATGTGGAGCCTGAGCTTGGCTGGCTCAACGACCCCAACGGTTTGGTTCAGATTGGTGATACGTATCACATCTATCATCAATACGATCCGTTCGACGCTGCGCATGGCGGTCCAGTGCTTTGGAACCATCTGACGACAAAGGATTTTGTGACGTACGAGAATCGCGGCCCTGTGCTGTTCCCCGATTCCGATTTGGATTCGAGTGGAGCGTATTCTGGTTCTGCCTTTGTACGTGATGGCAGGATTCACTACTTCTATACCGGCAACGTCAAGCATTTTGACCGCGATGATTACGACTACGTGTTGACGGGCCGTGAGCAAAACCAGATTCATATGGTTGCCGAGAATCCCGACGAATTGGGCGAGAAGCGCATAGCTGTTGGGCCGGTCGATTACCCCGACGATATCGGTACGCACGTGCGCGACCCCAAGATCCTTGAACACGACGGTATCTACTACATGGTTCTGGGCGCTCGTACGAAAGACGATCGCGGGTGCGTGCTTGTCTATACCTCGCGTGATCTAGAGGACTGGGGCTATGCGACGCGCATTGAGCTGGGCGAGAAGTTTGGCTTTATGTGGGAGTGTCCTGATCTGTTTGAGCTCGATGGCGAGCTTATTCTCGTTTGCTGTCCGCAGGGCGTGCCCGCCGATGGCTGGCGTTACCGCAATCCGCATCAGTGCGTGTGGTTCTCCATCGAGGCCGATTGGGGGGCTCCGAGCTTTAAGATCGTCGGCCAGGGCATGCCTCCGATGGTCGATGCCGGTTTTGATTTCTATGCTCCGCAGTCCTTTGAGGATGCTGCAGGCCGGCGTTTGATGATCGGATGGTCGGGTTGCCCCGATGCGACGGCAGAAAACCCGACGGTGGCGCGCGGGTGGCAGTGCGCGTTGACGGTGCCGCGAGAGCTGAGCATGCGCGGCGGCAAGCTCTGCCAGCAGCCGGCGCACGAGATTGAGAGGATGCGCGGCGGCTGCGTTCGTGCTGTAGGCGGAGAGACCGTTGAGGAGCCGGGACGCCTGTTTGATGTCGTGGTTTCCTGCGAGGGAGCCAAGATGATCGAGCTCGAAATCCGCAAGGGTGTCTTTGTGCGTTATGCGGACGGGATGCTTACCCTCGATATGGGTGACGAAGGCTATGGGCGCGACCAGAGGTCGATCGAGCTCAGCGAGCTTCGCGACCTGCGCGTGCTTTCGGACACTACGATGGTCGAGATTTTTGCCAACGGCGGCGAGGCAGCACTTACGAGCCGTACCTATTCGTCGGCGGTTCCGGCGATGGCGCTGCACGCCGAGGGTGCGGCGTCGATGGATTTCTACCGCCTCGCTCATTAACCGTGCATGGAGCACGATTGGACTTGTTGGGCGGAATGTGTCGCAGTTGCCGCGGCCAACTACCGTTTATCGCGTATAGCGACCGTTTGCGGAATAAGTAACACTCCTTAATAAACCGTGTAGAATCTCAGATAAGCACGGAGTTTTCCAGGGAGACGCTGTCCTTTGTTGTGCGCAAGGGGCGGCGTCTCTTTGGCGCTTAGATGCCGTTGTGCAACAGCGCGGCGCGCGTGTCATGTATTGAAAAGCCAACGTCGAGATGGGTCGTGATAAGAATGGGCAAATACGTAATCGTGGTTGAATCTGGTTCGGATGTGACGCCAGAGCTCTGCGAACGCTACGGCATCGTGCGCGTGCCTATGCATGTCACGATTGGTGACGAGACCGTCGAGGACGGCTCGATCGATCCGCTCGAGATTTATTCGCGCTGCAACGAGTTTGGTGTGATGCCCAAGACCAGTGGCTGTTCGCCAGCGGATTTTGCGCATGTGTACGACCGCATCCATGCCGAGCAACCCGACGCGACTATTTTGCATCTTGCATATTCTGAGGCCACGACCTGCTCGCATCAATCATCGAAGATCGCCGCCAAGGGTCGCGATTACGTCTACTCCATGGACACGCGCTTTGTCTCGGTAGGCCAGTCGCTCGTTGTCGTCGAGACCGCCAAATACATCGAGGCTCACCCCGATGCCACCGTCGACGAGATCTTTGCATTTACGAACTTCGTCATGGACCGCGTGCTGTTGGGCTTTGTTCCTACCGACCTTGCCTTCCTTAAGGCGGGCGGTCGCTTGTCCAACGTCGCGTTCCTCGGTGCCCATCTGCTCAAGATTAAGCCCTGCATTGAGGTGACGGGTGGTAAGTTCGTGGCGACCAAGAAGTTCCGCGGTTCTATGCTTAAGTGCGCCCGTGCCTTTATTGATCACATGGCAGAGAAGGGCGAGATCGATTACTCGCATATTGGCCTGGCGTATTCGGTGGGTCTTTCCGAGGAGTTGCGCGACGACATGGAAGTCTATGCACACGATCTTGGCTTTAAGGACGTTACCTGGACTCAGGTCGGCGGCGTCATCTCGAGCCACTGCGGCCCGACTGCTTTCGGCGCGGTGCTCACGCTTAAGGCGTAAAGGCCTGGCGTCTATCGATTTCTATTGCCACGGCGGCGGGCGGGTTGCGATAACCCTCCCGCCGCTCTTGCGTTGGGGTCAAATAGAACAACCCAATTGACCGCTAAACCATTTCACCATCATGCGTATGGGCTAGAATGGCTCTGGCATTTTAATTGGTTGCATCCAAGGAGAGGCAAGGTAGCGCGAATGGCAGAAATGACGCTTGAGGGTGTGGACGCTCGTCCCGAGGACTCTGCGTTTGCCCTTGGCCGCGTGCATTCAATCGAGACGATGGGAACGGTCGACGGACCCGGCATCCGCTTTGTGGTGTTTGTTCAGGGCTGTCCCATGCGCTGCGCGTATTGCCACAATCCCGATACCTGGTCGGTCAACGGCGGCACGATGGTGACCGTCGAGCACCTCATGGACGAGTTCCAGAGTAACCATGAGTTTTACCGCAGCGGTGGAATTACGGTTTCGGGTGGCGAGCCGCTCCTGCAGCCCGAGTTTTTGGCCGATCTGTTCCGTGCAATGCACAACAACCCCGATGGTCGTGTGCATACCTGCCTGGATAGCTGTGGCTACGCCTTCGACCCTCAGCATCCCGAGAAGTTCGATGCCGTGCTCAACGAGACCGACATGGTACTGCTCGATATTAAGCATGCCGACCCGGTCGAGCATAAAAAGCTGACCGGTTGTGATCCCGCACGCATCCTGGCGTTTGGCGATGAGCTTGCACGTCGCAAGATCAAGGTCGTTATCCGCCACGTGGTTGTGCCGGGCATTACCGACACGGTGGAGGAGTGCGAGAAGCTCGGTCGCCTCATCGCTCCATGGCACAACGTGGTGGGCCTGGAAATGCTGCCGTATCACACGATGGGTGTCGTCAAGTACGAGCAACTGGGCATTCCCTATAAGCTCGACGGCGTGCCCCAGATGGATACCGCGCGCATGCCCGAGTTGCGCAATGCCGTTATGACCGGCATGAAAGAGCGCCGTGCGGAGCTCAAAAACGCTATCGGATAGCGTGCCATTTTCGCTCCCCAAAGGCACTCATTGGGGACAGACTTAAATGAGCGCCCCTGGGCACCAAGTTGATTGCCAAAGAGCCCCGTCAAGTTGCGGTGGAATAGTTCTTGTTTTTCGGCTTATGCCGTCCAAACAGGAACTATTTCACCGCAACTGCGTTTTGGGTAGAGATGTGCAACAGAATTGGCAAAAATGCATAGAAACGCTTGTGGTTTCTTTAAAGACACCTTAAACGCCGCTGAATATCTTTGGAAAGAAATGCCTGCTCGGTATCATGCTGCTCGTATATAAACGGTGGCAGTCAGGAGACCACGTGCGAAACATCGCATCGCGGGATGAGTATGTGCCGCAGCATAGCAGCAGATATGAGACGAAGGGCACGTCTTTGCGTGGCCTTGCCGACGCTCGCATTCGCGGGGCGAAGATTGCCGCCATAGGAATGTTAGCGTTAGCGGTTATTATCCTCGGAATTACCGCTAAAACCTATGCCTCGGAGCGAACGGTGCGCTCAGATGCGTCAACGGTACAGCTGCAAAACGAAAAGGTTTCAAAGTCCAAAGCGTCGGCAGATCTCAAGACGAGACTTTCGAAGGTGGACTTCAACGATATCCCTTCGAGTGATACCGTTCGGACCTTCTCGTTGGTGGATAACAAGATTCCTACCTTGGAGGATAAAAGCCTTGCTTCGCTCCAGGATGCCCTGAGCCGGGCGCAGGAGCTGGGTGAAGTGGGCGTAGTGTTCTACGACCTATCGAGCGGTAGAGGCGTGACGTATAGCGCCGATGTCGAGGTGTATGGAGCGAGCAGTTACAAGGCGCTGTATGCGCTCTATATTTGCGAGACGTTGGTCGAATCGGGTCAGGTGTCGCTCGATTGGCCTTTAGCCACGTATGGTGGTTACAGTATGGGCTGGCAGGCGGTGCGCGACCTGATCGAGACCGCGGTCGTTAATTCGGATAACGATTCGTTTATTGCGTTACGCGCGGCGTTTGACCATGATGGCTATGAGGATTGGATTGCCAATCTGGGTGTTGATGACGAAACGGCACTGGATCCGATGAGTGATTTTCCGACCTACTGCCCGCGCACTTCTGCGAGGTTATGGCGTGAGATGAGCGAGTATCTGAGCATGGATACCGAGACTTCACAGTGGTTGTCGGGCCTTCTGGCATCAACATCGCGCTCGTTTATTCGCGATGGCATTGCGGACGAGCAGGTTTTGGTGCGCAACAAGGCAGGCTGGATTAGCGAGGATGGTTACTATTCGACATGCGATGCAGGCCTCATCGACATCGATGGCCGTACCTATGTCATGAGCGTCATGACATCGATGCCGTGGAGTGACCGTTCGAGCGAGGTTACGGCCGCGATTGCAAAGGCTCTGTTTGATACGCGAGCTGCACTGGCTTAGCGTGTTCGTTTGGCGAGGTCAAACAAAATGCTGGTACCATACCTTGGTTGAGAATTTCGTATAGGTTTGGGGAATGGTATGGCTACCATCGCGATTATCGGTGCGCTCGAAAAAGAGATCATGCAGATTAAGGAAGAACTGAGCGACGTTTGCGAGGCACGGGAGGCAGGCTTGACCGTTGTGAGCGGTGAGCTCGACGACCTGACAGTTGTCGCCACAACGGCGGGCATGGGCACGGTGAACGCCGCCGCTGCAACACAGCACCTCATTAGCAAGTATGCTCCGCAGGCTGTTGTGTTTTCGGGCATTGCGGGCGGTTTGAACCCCAAGCTCCATATCGACGACGTGGTCATTGGCAAGCGCCTACGCTATCTGGATACCGATACCGCGCTTATCGCCGAGTCCGCACCGGGGCTCGAGGAGTTTGGCTCGACGCCCGCGCTGGTCGATATTGCCGCCGACGTGCTTGCTGAGCGTGGGTTTGTTGACGCTTCGAAAAATGCAGTCGCTTCGAACGAGCGCGCCAAGCAGTTCCTGGTCGGCACGATTGCCACGGGTAACCGATTTGTGACGGGCGCCACCATGCGCAACGACGCTATCGAGGCGACGCATGCCGATTGTGTCGGCATGGAGGGCGCGGCAATTGCCCATGTCGCAGCCAAAAATGGTGTCGATTGCCTGGTGTTGCGCGCTATCAGCGATAATTGTGACGAGGCGTACGATGCAATTTGCGAGCGAGAGTTCGATCTGTTCGAGTACGCGCGTGTCGCAAGTGACATTACGCTCGATATCGTCCGCCGCATTGCCGCTGCGCAATAGCGCGTCTATTTGTAAAAACCTACGACCAAGGAGTGTCCATGGCCGATTCCATTAACTACCAGCTTGCCAAGTTCGTCGCCAGCTACGGCAAGGTTTCGCAGATCCCCGAGTCCACCTGTCCCGAGGTGAGCTTCGTTGGCCGCTCAAATGTGGGCAAGTCGTCCATCATGAACAAGCTCTTTGGCCGCAAGAATCTGGTCAAGGTTTCGAGCACGCCGGGCAAGACGAGCAACATCAATTTCTTCGAGGCCGACGACGTGCATTTCGTGGACCTGCCGGGTTACGGTTTCGCCCGTCGCTCCAAGGCCGAGCGCGACCGCTGGGCCGAGCTTATCGGCGACTTTTTCGACTCCGAGCGCAGCTTTAACTTGGTCGTCTCGCTGGTGGACATTCGTCACGACCCCAGCAAGCTCGACCACGACATGATCGACTACCTACAGGGCAACGAGTTCAACTTTATCGTCTGCCTCACCAAGGCCGACAAGCTCAGCCGTACCCAGCAGGCCCGCCAAGCAGCAGCCATCAAAAAGCAGCTCAACGTCCCGGCCGAAAACGTGATCATCACAAGCTCCCAGACCGGCACCGGCATCGATGGGCTTAAGCGCCGCATTGCCGAGGCCTGCCTCTAGTAAGGGTTAAACCGTCAAAAGCCCCCGTTCATATCACCCCAGTGATAGTTATTGGTACACTATCACTGGGGTGATATTTTTTAGGAGGTCGATATGGAGCTTTGGCACGGGTCGGAGATTGTTGTCGAGCATCCATCGTTGGATAAATGCAGGCAATTCAATGACTATGGGCGCGGGTTTTATTGCACACCGCATGAGGAAATGGCAATGGAGTGGGCATGTCGGACCGAGTCTGATGGCATTGCCAATCGATATGAGCTTGATTTAGATGGCCTTGCGATTTTGGATTTGGAATCAGGTGAGTTCTCGATTCTCAACTGGCTTGCAATTCTGGCGAATAACAGAGAGTTCAATGTTTCAACGCCAGTAGCACGCGAGGGGCTTCGTTATCTGCTGGATAACTGCCTGATTGATATTTCTCCCTATGACGTTATTCGAGGCTATCGTGCAGACGATTCCTATTTCTCGTTTGCAAGACAGTTTGTCAACGGCATGATCTCGCTCAGACAATTGCAGCGCATTATGTTTTTGGGGGATTTGGGCATTCAATATGCGCTTATGAGTGAGCGTGCGTTCTCGGCGATTAAGTTCCGCGATTGGAAGCAGGCTTCGGGAGCTGAGTTTTATCCCAAACGATTTGAGCGAGAACAGAACGCTCGACGAAAGTACCTGGATACGGTAAACGGATTTGACTCTGATGGTGTCGACATTAGGGATTTAATGGCAGGGAGGGTTGATTTAAATGATCCAAGAGTTAACGGATTGTGGGCCGAGTAGGACATACCCCGTCTACTACCTCGAGGATGCAATGAACAACCTCGGCGACTGCTTTGACTATGCCGTTAACGATTATGGAGCAGAAGGATCGGAAGTTGCTGAACTCTTTTGCCTGAGCGGCGTAGCTCGCGAGTTCGAACGCGGCAACGCATGGGTCGTATCGGGAAAATCGGGCGTTGAGCTGTTCGCGCTTATCGCTGAAAGGTCCGGCTATCAGAGCGGGTCTATACCGGATCGCACCTATCGTTTTGAGAAGACGCCAGAGTATTGGACAGGCTGGATACTGGCATATCTGCAGTGGCGTTTAGGGGAGTCTTTCGAAGACCTGCTGCATGTCGTTCCGTTTGACGCACTGCGCAGTCTGTACTATCCCTGGCATGAAGCCTCGGAGGAACGCGTGGCTCGCCTCGTCTGCGATATGGCGAAAAAAGCGTCCAGGCAAACCAAACTTGCGTTAGCAAGAAAGAAGCTTAAGAAAACCCAACAAGACCTGGCATACGAATCGGGCGTGTCCCTCCGCTCAATCCAAATGTACGAACAACGCCAGAGAAACATCAACGAAGCCTCGGTAACAACCGTAAGGGATATAGCAAAAGCCCTACACTGCAACATCGAAGACCTCCTAGAGCCAGTCTTCGAATACAAAGAAACCAGCGCCGCCTAAACCAGGCACGCAGCCGATGCCCGCCTCTAGGAAGTGCTCCAGCCTAGCAAGAGCCCCTACCAATAAAAAGCCAAACTATCAGCCCGGCGACTTTCCAGAGCGTAGGTCCCTGTAGCCGCCGCCGGCGAAGTTAACATAGGGGAGGCCAGGGGGCTTTGCCCCCAAATCTTTCCGCAGGACGGCAGGACCCCCGCC
>CABUQY010000003.1 GCA_902493915.1 uncultured Collinsella sp. | reverse complement strand
CCGGCCGGGCCGCCGCCGATAACGGCAACGTTGCGCTCGCCGTCGTTGACGATGGCCTGGGCGCGCAGCTTGGGCAGCACGGCGGTCATGGCCTCGCGGGCGGCCTTGAGCTTGCTGGCGCGAATCTGGGCGCCCTCGGGCTCGTAGAACGCACGCTCGCAGGCACGGCCGCAGGGATGCGGACAGATGGTGCCGGTAATGAACGGCAGGGCGTTGCGCTCGATGATAATGTTGAGTGCGTCCTCGAAGCGGCCCTCGTCAACAGCCGCCAGGTAGGCGGGAATATCCTGCTGGATGGGGCAGCTCGTGCGGCACGGCGTGGTAAAGCAGTCGGAAAGCGGGCTCTTACCGGCGACCTTGCGATCGGGCAGCGGGCGCAACGGCTTCTTGTAGAGCGGGTTGGTGAGCGAATCGGCCTGGATCGCGGTCACGGCGTCGAGCGAGACGCCCGCGAACGGCTTGCCATCCAGGTCGGTAAACTCGCCGGCCATCTGGCTAAAGCGCTCATAGCCACCGGGCTTGAGCACGTCGGTCGCCAGGGTAACGGGCCCAATGCCGGCATCGTACAGGGCGCGGATGTTGTAGACCGTAGCACCGCCGGAGTAGCTGATGCGCAGCTTGCCATCGAACTGCTCGGTAATGCGGCGGGCGGCCTCGATGGTCAGCGAGAACAGCGAACGGCCAGACATGTACATCTCGGTGGAGGGCAGCTCGTTCCTCGTCACATCGACGGGGAACGTGTTGGTCAGCTTGACGCCAAACTCCAGGCCGCGCTCGGCGCACAGGGCAATCAGGCGCTCGAACATGGGCACGGCATCGGCCCACTGCAGGTCCTCGCGGAAGTGCGTGTCATCGAAGACGATGTAGTCAAAGCCCAGCTCGTTGAGGCGCTGGCGGGCAAACTCATAGCCCAGCAGCGTGGGGTTGCACTTGATGTAGGTGTTGAGGCCCTTCTCGGTGATGAGGTAGGTCGCGATGCGCTCGATCTCGGCGGGCGGGCAGCCGTGCAGCGTGGACTCGGTAATGGAGTTGGAGACGCGCGCCGGGATGGACTCGACAAACGCAGCATCGACATGCTCAAACTTGTCCAGGTTAGCGAGCGCCCACGTGCGGCACTCGTTCCAAACCTCGGAGCCGCTGGCGTCCTTCATGCCCTCAATGTACGCATCGACCTTGGGGCTCTTAATGCCCTCCAGGTCATAGCCCACCGACATGTTAAAGACAAAGCCGTCCGGGCTGCCCAGGCCGTACTCGCGAGCGATCAGGTGGCAGGCGAACCATGCCTTCACGTACTCGGCAAAGGCCTGCGGAACCTCGAGCTCGGTCGACCACTCGCAGTTGTAGCACTCGTCCTGTGCCACGATGCAGGGCTTGTTCACACACTTGGAGAGCTCCTCGCCGTCCATAACCTGAACGGTCTTGAGTTCAAAGAAGCGGGAGCCGGCCACGTAGGATGCCACGATGTTCTGGGCAAGCTGCGTGTTGGGGCCGGCGGCCGGGCCAAACGGAGTCTCGATGCGCTCGTCAAAAATGGGAAGCGCACCCTCCTGGTTGGTCGTGACCATCTTGCGCACGCCAAAGACGGCGCCCTGAGTCTTGTGCTCCTCGATGATCCAGTTCATCAGCTGCGAAAACGGGATCGGCCTCATGATGTCGCTCATAATGAGCTCCTCTCTGTAACGCCCGGCGAGACCGCGCGACGGGCGCAAATACGGTGTAGCGCTAGCACAGCGCCGGCGACCCCGCGGAGGCCGCCTATACGCGCGTCGGATGCGGCGAAACACCCGACGCGCGTAAATCTACTTGTAATTAGTAGGCGCGATCGTTGAGCGTGCTCCAAAGCTTCTTGGACTCAGCCATGGTCCACGCGTTGATCTTGTCCTCATCAATGCCCACAAACTCGCGATCCTTGTACAGGACGCGGCCGTTGATGATGGTGGTGCGGCAGTTTTTGCCCATCATGCCAAAGAGCATGTGACCGTCGATGTTCTCCTCGCTCAGCGGCGTAAAGGGCTTGTAGTCCATGACGATGACGTCGGCAGCGGCGCCGGCCTCGAGCACACCGAGCTTGTGATCGAAGTACTTGCTCGCCATCTTGGCGTTGTTCTCGAACAGCATGGTCATGGCCTCGCACCAGCCCACGTTGGGCATGGCAGCGTTGTGGCGCTGAATGATCAGGAAGACCTTAAGGCTCTCGAGCATATCGTGGGTGTAGGCGTCGGTGCCCATGCACACGGGGATGCCGCGGCGGAAGAACTCGAGCACGGGGGCGCAGCCCACGGCGTTGCCCATATTGGATTCGGGGTTGTTGACGAGCCAAGTGCCGGACTCCTTGACGATATCCATCTCGGCAGGCGTCACGTGGATGCAGTGGCCGAGCATGGTGTCGGGACCCAGCAGGTTGTGCTGCAGCAGGCGCTCGACGGGGCTGATACCACCGCGGTTGAGGCGGGAATCCCACACGTCGTTCATGCCCTCGCACACATGGATGTGGAAGCCGGTCAGGCCGTTGTTGGCCTCGGCCATCTTATCCATGGTCTCGTCCGAAAGCGTAAAGGTGGCATGTCCGCCAAACATGGCAGCGATCATGTGGTTGTCGTTATCGCGACGCTCCTTGGCGGCCCACTGGGCAAATTCGGCGTTCTCGGCAATGGCCTGGTCGCATTTTTCCTGGCCACGGCGATCGGAAACCTCGTAGCACAGGCACGAACGCATGCCCAGCTCCTGAGCTGCATCCTTAATGGTAAAGAGGCTTCCCGGGATCTCACAGAAGCTCGCGTGATGATCGAAGATCGTGGTGACGCCATCGCGGATGGAGTCCAAAATCGTGGCATAGGCGCTGGCCTTGGTGCCGTCGAGCGTCAGGTTGTCGTCGATCTTCCACCACTGCTGCTCAAGATTCTCCAGGAAGTTGGTGGGGTTGCAGCCCTTAATGGCGAGCCCGCGGGCCAGACCCGAGTAGATGTGGGTGTGGCAGTTGATGAGTCCGGGCATGATGAGGTTGCCCTGGGCGTCGACGTACTCGGCATCCGGGTACTTGGCCTTGAGCTCGCACTCGGGGCCCACTTCGACGATCGTATCTCCGTCAATGGCGACCGCACCGTTTGGAATGAACGGGATCTGAGCGTTGCGGGTAAAGACGGAACCGTTAGCGACCAGAAGCATGGATGCTCCCTTCAACATCAGGGGCGGGGTTTGACACCTCTGACATGGCGGAGTGCGAAGCGCCGGCCTACACCGGAAACGGGCCCTCTCCCGTCAACGCTTCACCAAAGGGACAAACCCTTTGAAGTGCGGCTTGGCGCCGCATGGCGTCGGCGGACGAGGCGATGCGTCCGCCGACGAATAGCACCGAATTGGTTACTTCTTGCTCTCGGGCAAGACCAGATCCACGGCAGCGTCCTTGGCAGCATCGATGTGCTGAGCCACGACCGGCGTCTGCGGAAGGATCAGGTTAAGGACAATGGCCATGATGGCGGTGGGGGTTACGGCATTGGAGCCGATGACGGTGGACACCCAGGCGGGCATACCCTCGCCGGCAAGGCAACCGCTGGCCATCCAGATACCCAGGCCAAAGACGACGGAGGTGCCGACGATGGTGGTAGTGCGCTGCGTGAGGCCCTCGCGGGTGAACATGCGCACGCCGTTCATGGTGATGGTGCCAAAGACGCCGACGGTCGCGCCGCCGATGACGGGCTGCGGGATAGCGGAAAGGACAGCAGAGAGCTGCGGGAACAGACCGGCGATGGCAAAGACGGCCGCGATGATCACAAAGACCCACTTGTTGACGACCTTGTTGGAGCAGATGATGCCCACGTTCTGGCCAAGGGCGCTGGTGGGAAGACCGCCCAGCAGGCCGCCGACCATAGAGGTGAGGCCCTGGGACACGATAGCGCCGGAGAGCTCGCGCTCGGTGGGCATACGGTCGATGGAACCAAGGCAGGCAGCGGAGACGTCGCCGATAACCTGGATGGCGACCATGGGGAACACGACGGCGAGGGTAATGCAGACCTCAGGATCAAACTCGAGCGCGTAGGGCATGAGCTTGGGAAGGGCGAAGACCTGAGCGGTGGCGACGCTGGAGAAGTCGATCATGCCAAAGGGGATGGAGACAATCATGCCGACGATCATGCCAAAGAACACGGATCCCAGCTTGAGCGTGCCCTTGCCAAAGTTGGCGAGCGCAAAGACCACGGCGAAGGTGATAAGAGCGACGCACCAGGCCTGCGGGGTGCCCCACAGCGGCGTACCCATACCGCCGGCCATATACTTGACGGCCGTGGGATACAGCGAAACGCCGATGGAGAAGATGACCGTACCGGTCACGACGGGCGGGAACAGCCACTTGATCTTGCTGTAGGCCAGACCAAAGAGGACCGCGACGGCGCCGCCGACGATCTCGCCGCCCAGCAGCGCACCAAAGCTAAAGCCCGAGGCACCCATGGCCTGCAGGGCCGGCAGGAACGCGAACGAAACGCCCATGACGATGGGCAGGCCGCCGCCGATGCGACGGAAGGGAGCGAAGGCCTGAAGGGCCGTGTCGATTGCCGAAAGAATGAGCGCAACCTGAATGATGTCGGTGCTCTGCTGGCTATTAAAGCCATAGACGCCGGCCATGATGACCGCCGGGGTAATGATGCCGGCAAACGATGCCAGTACGTGCTGAAGGGCACACGGGATCATTTCCTTAACGGGAGGCATGCCTTCGCGAGTGAACAGGGCTTCAGTGCCGTTCGTAACCGTCTCCTGGGTCATTTGACCACCAATCCTCGAAGTAGTTGTTTTCGCATCTAACGCTCTATTGTGACGCAGTGCGGGGTTGAGGTTGTGCCTTCATTGCATATCGTATTAAAGATGATTCTCATTCTCAATAATAATTTTTTGTTATCAGACTATTCTTCAGCTGAAATAACGCATTTCCGCAGGTCATGAAAGTGTCTGGTCAAAATAACATCTAACTTTTCTTTTGGTCAACCGTTTACCGCCAAATATCTACCGCTCATCTGTATTACGCAATGTACCTGCGGATATACGAGATGATGGGCAGCGTGTTACCATGAGAAAAAATTGTTATGAACATTTCCGATTTCACCCAAAGGAGTTGCCCGTGAACGAGACCGTACGCCGCTTTTTGCCGATGGTCGATTTTCTGGAGCAGATACTCGGCAAAAACAGTGAAATCGTGCTGCACGATTTCTCGGATCCCGACCACGCCATCGTCGATATTCGCAACGGCATCGTGAGCGGCCGCAAGGTCGGCGGCCCCGCCACCGATCTGGCGCTCAAGATCATGCACGACGCCAAGTATCGCGACCTGCCGTTTATTACGGGCTACGAGGGCCGCGGCGCCGGCGGCAAGACGTTGCAGTCAGCGACGTACTTTATCCGCGAGAATGACGAGATCGTCGGTATGCTCTGCGTCAACACCGACCTCTCGACCGTGCGCTCCATCAACGCCATGGCGCAGCAGCTCATGGCGTGCTTCGACGCAGCGCCGACGCGCACGGAGCCCGCCCCTATCGAGGTCGAAAGCCTTTCGGAGTCCACACAGGAGCTCATCGACCGCAGCATTGCCGAGTTGCTGAGCGCGCGCGGGCTGGACGTAGCGTCACTTGGTCAGAGCGACCGCGTGGACGTCATTCGCCACCTCAACGGCAACGGGGTGTTCATGCTCAAGGGTGCCGTGGCCTGCGCCGCCACCGCGCTGGGCATCTCGGAGCCCAGCGTCTACCGCTACCTGCAAAAAGTTCGCAAGGAGGGCTAACGAACAAAATGGAGCGCGGCTCCACAAGCGACCCGTCACTTGACAAAAGACCCTGCAGCTCGCACGCGCTGCAGGGTCTTTTTGCATGTCATGTTTAGTTGTTGCCAACGCCTTAGAGAGCGGCGACGACCTCGATCTCAACCAGACCGCCAGCCGGAAGGGCGGCAACCTGGAAGGCGCTGCGCGCGGGGAACGGGGCCTCGAACTTGGAGGCGTAGATCTCGTTCACGGCAGCGAAGTCGGCAATGTCGGCCAGGTAGACCGTGGTCTTGACGACATCGGCAAAGGTGGCGCCGGCAGCGGTCAGCAGGGCCTCGACGTTGGCGAGGGACTGCTTGGCCTGGGCCTCGACGCCCTCGGGCATCTTGCCGGTCGCGGGATCGATGCCCAGCTGGCCGGACAGAAACACCATGTTGCCGGTCTGGATACCAGGGGAATACGGGCCGATGGCTGCGGGTGCGTTATCGGAAGACACGACGGTCTTGCTCATGTTTTTCTCCTTACGATCAGATAGAGAGCATGAGCGCGGCGTTCGCACCGGGAGGCACAGTTCGGTCTGAACACCGCGCTTGATTGGGATAGTACTCAAGGTTTCCGCACGATGCAAGATAATTATCACGCTGCGAGAATATTTTATCGCCCAACGGCGCCCGTTGGCAGCTGAACGGTTCTCCACGGGGTCAGCCAGCCCAAGCTGCTGAAGACTTTATCCCGCTTGGAGCACGGGCATCGCCTGCCGCAACGGCGCCACTATACTTTTGATTATCTGAGCATTTTGAAAGGCAGGATATGACCGCAACCGCCAGTCGAACCACCAACCGCAGACCCGAGCTCTTGGCCCCCGCCGGAGGCCCGGAGCCCTTTGCCGCCGCGCTCGCTGCCGGGGCAGACGCCATCTACTGCGGCATGGGCAGCTTCAACGCCCGCCGCAAGGCAACCAACTTTACCGACGAGGCCTTTGAGCAAGCCTGCCGCGCCGCGCATCTAGCCGGGTCGCGCGTCTACGTCACGGTAAACATCGTCATCAAGCAGTCCGAGATGAGCGATGCGCTGCAACTCATCCATCGCTGCTCCACGCTGGGCGCCGATGCCTTCATTATCCAGGACTGGGGTCTGTTCTTTGAGGTCAAGCGCGCCATGCCCGGCATCGAGACGCACATCTCGACCCAGGCGAACATCCATGACGACCGCGGAACGCTTTGGTGCCGCGAGCAGGGCGCCGACCGCGTGACCCTCTCGCGCGAGCTCTCCATCGACGAGATCGCCGCTATCCACGACGCCGCACCCGATGTGGACCTCGAGGTCTTTAGCCACGGTGCCATCTGCTTTTGCTACTCGGGTCTGTGCCTGCTGTCGAGCTTTGCCATGGCTGGTCGCTCGGCCAACCGCGGCATGTGCGCCCAGCCCTGCCGCCTGCCCTACGAGCTAATTGACGAGAACGGCCGCTCGCTCTCCCCTGCCGGTCGCGAGCGCGCGCTGTGCCCGCGCGACACCAACACATCGCAGCTTGTTCGCCGTCTGTATGACGCCGGCGCCGCATCACTCAAGCTCGAGGGCCGCATGAAGGCCCCCGATTACGTGTATTCCATCGTCGACGTGTACCGTCATCAGATTGATGACATGCTTGCCGATGTTTCGACCTCTAAGGATGAGGATGCCGCCCGCCAGCGACAGCTCAAGCGCTGCTTTAACCGCGACTTTACGCACGCCTACCAAGACGGTACCTCGGGCGACGAGATGATGAGCTACGAGCGCTCCAACAACCGCGGCCAGATTGTGGGCACGGTGCTGGGCAGCCGCCTGGCCAACCGCGATGTACGCGGACTCAAGCCCGACGATCGCCGTCGCCGCGCCGCCATCGCCCGCATTGAGCTGTTTGAGCCCGTGGGCAAGGGCGACCTGCTGGAGCTCCGCCACGATAACGAGTTTGACCAGTTCCTGACCACCATTGCCGCCGATGATGCCGCTGCCGGCGATGTTATCGAGTGTCGCGTGCCCCGTAGCATGCCCGAGGGCTGCCGCGTGCGCGTGATTCGAAGCCAGCGCGCCGTTGACGCCGCCGGCGCCGCGCTCAAGCGCGATGTGCTGCGCCGCCGCGCCGTAGACGTGTCCGTTGTGGCGCGTCTGGGCGAGCCGTTTGCCGTTACGCTCACCTGCTGCGACGACCCCGCGCTCACCGCCACCGCCACCGGCTTTACCGTCGAGGCCGCCAAGACTCGCGCCGTCGAGGCGGCCGATCTGGTTGAGCACGTCGGGCGCATGGGCTCCTCTCCCTTTGAGGCCGCAAGCTTTGACGTTTCGCTCGACGCCGGCTGCGGTATGGGCTTTTCCGCCGTGCACAAGGTGCGCGCCGCCGCTTGTAAGGCGCTGGAAGAGGCCATTCTGGCACCGTACGAGGAGCGCGCGAAAACGCTCGAGCTGCCGGCGATTGTAACCAGTGATTCCCGCCCCGCGCCCGAGCACTACCGCGATGAGCCGCAGATCTGCGCCACCGTCACCTCGCTCGAGGCCGCCGAGGCCGCTCGCGCCGAGGGTGTAACGCGCATCTACATGACCACCGACGCGCTCGATGCGGCCGAGCTCTCCCCCGCCGATGCATTTGAGCAGGGCATCGTACCCGTACTCGACGAGGTCTGCCGCGCCGTTGACCACGTACGCGTCGACCCGTGGGTTGTTGCCGGCGCCACGGTCGCTATTGGCAACATCTCTGAGCTTGCCCTGGCCGCCCAGGTTGGCGCCACGGCCGAGATTCGCTCTTGCCTGCCGGTGCACAACACGCCCTGCATGGAGGCGCTTGCCGAGCGCGGAGCCGGTGCGTTTTGGCTCTCGCCCGAGATCACGCTCGACGAGATTGTCTCGCTCGGCGCCGCCGCGCCCGCGGCTCTGGGCATCACCGTCTTTGGCCGCCCGCGCGTTATGACGAGCGAGCACTGCATCCTGCAGGTGGCCAATGGCTGCATCCACGATTGCGCCAACTGCCGCCTGCGCGCCCGCAAGCTGTCGCTCAAGAATATCGACGGCAAGGTCATGCCCGTGCGCACCGACATCCATGGCCGCTCTCGCTTGTACGACGCCTACCCCATCGACCTTACGCCGCAGGTACCGCAGTTGCTCGACACCGGCGTCCGTCGTCTTATGGTCGACGGAACCTTGCTCGAGGCCGATGAGATTGGCCGTGCCGTCGCTCGCGTCCGTCGCGCCGTCGAGGCGGCTCAAGCCGGCCGCAAGCCCGCCGCCCGCCTGCGCGGCGCCACCTCGGGCTGCATGTTTGTGGGAATTAGCTAACCGAAAGGCTTACACGTGAACGAAGAACCTCAAGTCCTCTACTGCGACGCCTGGCTCATGGCCATCGACAAGCCCGCTGGCATGATCGTCCACGGTGACGGCACCGGCGAGCGCACACTTACCGACTACGCTAGCGACCTTTTGTTGGCGATGGGCGACGGCTTTGCCGCGACTGACATGCAGCCGCTCAACCGCCTGGACCGCAACACCACCGGCGTGGTGTTGTTCTCGCTCGACAAGCAGACGCAACCCGCTTTTGACCAGATGATCATCGACCACGCATTCGAAAAGCACTACCTGGCGCTCGCCGAGGGCAAAATCGACTGGAACGAAAAGCTCATCGACAAGCCCATCGCCCGCGACCGCCACGATAGCCGCAAGATGCGCGTTGGCGCCAGCGGCAAGCCGTCTCAGACGCGCGTCAAGGTACTCAAGCGTCTTAAGAGCCGCCGTGGCCTGCCCACGCGCTCGTATATCGATGTCGAGTTGCTCACCGGCCGCAAGCACCAAATCCGTGTGCATCTGGCGAGCGAGCGCCATCCCCTGGTTGGCGACGACCTGTACGGAACGCCGCGCCCCTGTGGCCTGATGCTCCACGCCCACAGCGTGTCCTTCACGCATCCCGTAACCGGCGAGCACATCCACATCGAAGCCCCCTGCCCCTGGGAGCCCTAAAACCTGCCAATAAGGGACAGGCACCTTTGTGGTGGCTTTGTCGCAATGGCTCAGCCGCGGTCCCAAAACGTCTCGATCTGTAACAGTTAGAGCTCATTTTCCGGCCTATCTGTTACAGATCGAGACATTCGAATCCCCCTTAAGGGAAAATCTCAATCTGTAACAACAACTCGGCAAAATCGGCCCAAGATGTTACAGATTGAGACAAAGGGACGGTGCGGTTCGGAAGTATCTCACTCTGTAACATCTAACCCACTTTTAACGGTCCAGTTGTTACAGACGTAGACAAACCGGTAGACAACGAAAGCGGCAACGCCCGTGATGGACGTTGCCGCTTTTCTATTGAGAAAACTACTCGGTTTCCGTTGCTAACCACCACAATGGGGACAGGCCCCTTTGTGGTGGTTTTGGCCTTAGCCCGTCCCCTGCTGCTAGACCGTGATGACGTTGTCCATTGCCCGGTACTTGGCGGGGACCTCGCCTGCGGTAATAATCGTTGCGTCGCGGAAGTCCGCGAACTTGACGGGCGCCACCATGCCAAATTTACTGGCGTCCGAGATTACGAAGCGTTTGGCGGTATGGCGCATCGAGATACGCTTGACCTGTGCTTCCTCGATATCCGGTGTGGTGAGACCTTGCTCGGCCGCGATGCCGTTGGATCCCCAAAAGCCGCAGTTGAAGTTATAGCGGTCCAGGGTTGCCAAGGCATCGGGGCCAACGAGCGCCTCGGTCTCGGGTTTGAGCTCGCCGCCCAGCACCACGGTACGCATGCCGCGCAAAGCAAGGTGCTGAGCATGGAGCACGGAATCGGTCACATAGGTGACGCCGTCGAGACGCGGAAGATGCTCGATGAGCTTGAGGGTCGTTGAGCCCGAATCGATATACACAAAGCTATCGGGCTCCACCAGGGCCGCGGCACGAGCACAGATGCGCTCCTTGTCATCGTTATGGAGATCACTGCGTTCGCTGATCGTCAAGTCGCGCGTCACGTGCGCGCGCTCCAGACTCGTCGCACCTCCGTGCACCTTGGCGATACGGTGCGCGCGGTCGAGCGTTTGCAAGTCACGGCGAATGGTGGACGGTGTCACGCCCAGGGCCTCGGCAAGTTCCGGCACGGTAACCGAGCCGGCCTGCTGCACCATCGACACGATCGCATTGAGCCTATCTTCCGCAAGCATCGCTTACTCCTCCTCGGGGTACACGACTCCCCAATCGGCGCGGAGCTTGGTCATAAGCTCCATAACATCAGAAGCATAATCCAGCAGCTCGCGCTTGGAGTCGTCGCCGGCAACGGCCTTCTCAAGATCGGCCATCTCATAGCAAAGGGCGTAAGCTTCGGTGCCGGCGTGGACCTCCTCGTGGTGGCCGTCCACAGTCCACACGATGGTCGCGTGATCGGCGCGCGGATACTCGTTGACCTCGATATAGCACTTGTCGAAGCTGATGACCGAGCGCTTGGGCTGCTTGGAGTGGAGCGTGAGGCTCACAACACCCAGCTGCTGCTCGGCGTTACGGCAGACAATGCCGCCCGCAACGTCGACACCGGTCTCACAGGTGTTGCCCAGCGAGACAACCTCAGCGGGCTGGCTCGCCATAAAGAGGCGCATAACGGAGAGCGCATACACGCCAATGTCGAGCATGGCGCCACCGGCAAGGCTACGGTTGTAGAAGCGGTTGGTCAGGTCGCCGTACTCCTTATAGCTGCCAAAGTTGAGCTGAGCGAGATTCATGCGGCCGAACTCGCCGACATCCATGCGACGACGCAGCTCCTGATACAAGGGCATGTGAAGCACCGTGGTGGCGTCCATAAGGACGACGTTGTGCTCGTCGGCAATGGCGCGGGCCTCGTCAAGCTCGGCGGAATTGAGGGTAATGGCCTTCTCGCAGAGCACGTGCTTGCCAGCTGCCAGAGCGGCTCGCAGATAGGTGATATGCGTGTTGTGCGGCGTGGTGATATAGACTGCGTCAATGTCCGGATCGGCGTAGAGATCCTCGACCGTGCCATAGACCTTCTCAACGCCATACTGCTCTGCAAAAGCCTGAGCCTTGGACAGCGTGCGGTTGGCAACGCCCGCGAGCTTTCGGCCGGCAAGGGCGAGAGACTGAGCCATCTGGTTGGCGATAACGCCACACCCAATTACAGCCCAACGAAGCTCGGGAGCCGTAAAGATGTCGTTTGGGAACGGCTGATTCTGGACCGAGGCAAACGCCGCCTTTGCGGCTGCCTCGGCGTCGAGCGGAGCCTGTTTGGAATCTGCCATGATGTGCCTCCTGAGTCATCGGAAGTCCTTCATTTCTAACAAACCTATAGTCGCACAATTGCGCGCGTATCTGCTCGTGTTTGCGTATTTATTTGCTTATCGGTCATTATTTAGCCATAGTTGGCAGATGTTTGCGCGGCTATGCGCATTGTCGCGCAAGGCTATGCGCGTAAATGCGCATGCGACGATCCTTGTGAAACATAAAGGGGCGGAACACCAAAGCCCTAAAAGACAGACCCAGCTGTATTACTTCACCCCTCTGGGGGCATCAGACATCAAAGGATCGTCCCAAACTGCCGGCACATAGAGACTGTCCCCCCCAACGACTGGTCATTTAAGTCTGTCCCCAATGAATGGTCGTCCCCAGCTGCCGACAGAAAATGAACGCCCCCAGGTGCCGGCATTTCAACGGCCACTCATTTAAGTCTGTCCCCAATGAGTAGGGATAGAAAAAGGCCCGGGTGCCGTGGGGCATCCGGGCCTTTGCTAGCAACTTGATGTTGCGGGCAGCTTAGAACTTGTGGCCGCACTTCTTGCAGACGCGCAGCTTGTTCTTGCCGTCCTTCTCGTGACCGACGCGGGTAACCTTACCGCACTCGGGGCAAACGAGATTGACGTTGGAGGCGTCGATGGGGGCCTCCTGCGAAACGATGCCGCCCTGCTGGTTGGCAGCGTTGGGCTTGACGGCCTTCTTGACGACCGAAACGCCCTCGACAACGACCTTGTTCTCGGCGGGGAGAGCACGCAGGACAACGCCCTGCTTGCCGCGATCCTTACCAGAGAGAACCTGGACCTTATCGCCCTTCTTGATATACATATATCTCCCCTAACTACAGGGTCTCGGGAGCGAGCGAGACGATCTTCATGTACTTCTTGTCACGAAGCTCGCGAGCGACGGGCCCGAAGATACGGGTGCCGACGGGCGAACCATCGTTGTTGATGACAACGCAGGCGTTCTCATCAAAGCGAATGTAGGAGCCATCCTTGCGGCGGATCTCCTTAACGGTGCGAACGACGACGCAACGGACAACGTCCTTCTTCTTGACGTTGGCGCCAGGGGTAGCCTCCTGGACAGCACCGATGAACACATCGCCGATGCCTGCATAACGACGCTTGGAACCGCCAAGCACCTTGATGCAGCGAATCTTGCGAGCGCCGGAGTTGTCGGCGACGTTCAGCATGGTTTGCATCTGAATCATGGTAGATGTTCCTCCGAACTAAGAACCGAAGAGAGGTGCGCTGCCTTTATACGGCCTGTGGTATGCAAGCCAGGCATACGCACATCTTCGGAAACGTACAAGTCGTAAGAGCGACTGCTTATTTAGCGCGCTCGACGACCTCGATGAGGCGCCAACGCTTCATCTTGGACATAGGACGGGTCTCCATAACGCGGACGGTGTCGCCCACGCCAGCCGTGCACTCCTCGTCGTGAGCGTGCAGCTTCTTGGAGCTGGTCATCATCTTGCCGTACTTGGGGTGACGCTTGCGCTCGGTGATGGTGACAACAATGGTCTTGGCACCGGAGACGGAGGTAACGACACCCGTACGGACCTTACGCGAGTTACGCGAATCAGTCATGTTCTCTCCTTAGGTCCTACTCGGCGACAGCGGACTTCTCCGCTGCGATCTCGCGGGCGCGCTGCTCCGTGAGGACGCGAGCGATGTCCTTCTTCACGGTGTTGACGCGAGCGGTGTTGTCCAGCTGGCTGGTGGCCATCTGGAAACGAAGGTTAAAGAGCTCGGCGCGCATTTCCTTCAGCTTCTCAACGAGCTGAGCGTCCGAGAGCTCACGAATCTCTGCGGGCTTCATTAGTTCTCCTCCTTGGCGGCGGCGGCGTCCTCAGCAGCCCACTTGGCCTCGAGAGCGGCCTCCTCAGCCATCTCCTTCTCGATGCGCTGCTCAGCGTTCTTGGCAGCAACAATCTTGGTCTTGATGGGGAGCTTGTGCTGCGCAAGACGCAGAGCCTCGCGAGCGACCTCCTCGGGAACACCCTTGACCTCGAACATGATGCGGCCGGGCTTGACGACGGCCACCCACTCCTCGGGGTTACCCTTACCAGAACCCATGCGAGTCTCGGCAGGCTTCTTGGTGATGGGCTTATCGGGGAAGATCGTGATGTAGACACGACCGCCACGCTTCATGTAGCGGGTCATGGCAATACGAGCGGCCTCGATCTGACGGTTGGTGATCCAATGGGCCTCGAGAGCCTGGATACCAAACTCGCCGAAATGCAGCTCGGTATTACCCTTGGCCTGGCCCTTCATGGAGCCACGCTGCACCTTGCGGTGAAGAATACGCTTAGGGGCAAGCACTACTGACCCCTCCTCTCGGAGTTACGACGACGAGGACGGGAAGAGCCCTCGAGTGCAGGGTTGGGAACAGGCTGGCCCGGGAGCTTCTCGCCCAGGTAAATCCAGACCTTCACGCCGCAAGCGCCCATGGTGGTGCTGGCGACAGCCGTGCCGTAGTCGATCTTGGCACGGAGGGTGTGCAGAGGCACGCGACCCTCGCGGTACCACTCACGACGGCCCATCTCGGCACCGCCGAGACGACCGGAGCACTGGATACGGATGCCCTTAGCGCCGGCCTTGCGGGCGGACTGGACAGCCTTGCGCATAGCGCGACGGAAGGCAACGCGGCCCTCGAGCTGCTCGGCGATAGACTGAGCAACGAGGTTGGCGTCGAGCTCGGGGCGCTTGATCTCGACAACGTCGACGGAGAGCTGGCCCTTGGAGACGCCAGCGACCTTCTCGAGCTCGGTGCGGAGGGTATCGATCTCGGCACCCTTCTTACCGATGACAACGCCGGGGCGAGCGGTGAGGATAATGACCTTCACCTTGTCGCCAGCGCGCTCGATCTCGACGCGGGAGACAGCTGCGCGGGAAAGACGCTTCTCGAGGTACTTGCGGATCTCGAGATCGTTACCGAGGGTCTTAGCGTAATCCTTCTCTGCGAACCAGCGGGAGCGCCAGTTCTCGGTGATGCCAAGACGGAAGCCGGTGGGGTAGACTTTCTGACCCATACAGCTTTACGCCTCCTTTCGAGGAGCAACGACGACGGTGATGTGGGAAGTACGCTTCAGAATGCGAGAAGCGGAACCCTTGGCGCGGGGACGGATGCGCTTAAGCGTCGGACCCTCGTCAACATAGGCAGCGGCGACAACCAGGTTGTCGGCACGCAGACCGTTGTTGTTCTCGGCGTTCGCAACGGCGGAACGGAGAACCTTCTCGACATCCACGGCGACGGCGCGGTCGCAGAAGTGGAGGATGTCGAAGGCCTGAGCGACAGGCTTGCGGCGGATCAGATCGACCACCAGGCGGGCCTTGCTGGGGGAAACACGCACGTACTTAGCGACGGCGCGAACCTCGGTGGCCTCAGTTTCAATAGACTTAGTTGCCATTTACGGTTAACCCCCTATTTGGCCTTGTGGCCACGGAACGTACGAGTCGGCGCGAACTCGCCGAGCTTGTGACCAACCATGGACTCGGTAACATACACGGGCACATGCTTGCGGCCGTCGTGGACGGCGATGGTGTGACCAACCATCTCGGGGAAGATGGTGGACGCGCGGGACCAGGTCTTCACGACGTCCTTCTTGCCAGCCTCGTTCATCGCGGTGATACGCGAGAGAAGGCGAGTCTCCACGAACGGGCCCTTTTTGAGACTTCTGCTCATAAGTGCTTTCTCCTAAAACTCGGTATCCGAAATTACTTCTTACGGCGACGAATGATGTGCTGGTTCGAGACCTTCTTCTTCTTGCGCGTACGAAGGCCCTTCGTCGGCTTACCCCAGGGGGTAACAGAGGGACGACCAGAGGTGTGGTTCTTGCCCTCGCCACCGCCGTGCGGGTGGTCGACAGGGTTCATGACGGTACCGCGGACGGTCGGGCGCACGTTCATGTGACGCTTACGGCCGGCCTTGCCGATGACGATATTGGAGTGATCGGCGTTGCCGACCTCACCGACGGTGGCGCGGCAGGTAACGAGGATGCGGCGCATCTCGGAGGAAGGCATACGGACGATGGCGTACTTGCCCTCCTTACCCATCAGCTGGCAGGAGTTACCGGCGGAACGGGCGATAGCGGCGCCCTTGCCCGGCTGGAACTCGACGGCGTGGATGAGCGTACCGACGGGGATGTCGGCGAGGGGCAGAGCGTTGCCCGGCTTGATGTCGGCGTCAGAACCGGACATGATGGTCTGACCGACCTCGAGGCCCTTGGGGGCCAGGATGTAGCGCTTCTCACCGTCAGCGTAGTGCAGCAGAGCGATGCGAGCGGAACGGTTCGGATCGTACTCGATCGTGGCAACCTTGGCGGGCACGCCGTCCTTGTTGCGCTTGAAGTCGATCACGCGGTAACGACGCTTCACGCCGCCGCCCTGGTGGCGGGTGGTGATGCGGCCGTTGTTGTTACGACCGGCCTTCTTGGGCAGGGGCTCGAGAAGAGACTTCTCGGGCTTGGTGCAGGTGATCTCGGAGAAGTCGGAGATCGTCTGCCAACGCCTACCAGCGGAGGTCGGCTTAAGGTGCTTTACAGCCATTACAATCCCTTTCAATAGGAATCCGTTAGCCATCGCAGACAGGGATTCGAGGTTCTGCCTCGGGTGCGATGACACCGGACGTATACACGGTTCCGGGCGTGTCCATTTTATACGCCCAAAACCTTGAGCTCCCGCCTCCCCTATTTGGGAGGCATGAGCTCACTCAACAGCAGCGAGTCTTAGGCCTGGTTGCCAAAGACCTCGATGGTGTCGCCCTCGGCCAGCGTGACGATGGCCTTCTTCCAAGAACGGGTCTTGCCGGCGACATAGCGCACGCGCTTGGTCTTGGGCTTGACCGTCAGGGTGTTCACGCGAACGACCTTGACGCCGAAGATCTCCTCGACAGCGTCCTTGATCTGATACTTGTTAGCATCCTTGGCGACCTCGAACGTGTACTTGTTCAGCTCCATGCCGGAGAAGGAACGCTCGGACACGATCGGACGGATGATGATCTCGTGGGCGGTCATTTATGCAAGCACCTCCCCGAAGTGAGCGGCGATGTCGGCGGGCATCAGCACAGCGTTGTTGTTGACGAGATCGTAGGTGTTGGCCTCGTCAGCGGTGATGATGAACGTCTTGGGAATGTTGCGGAACGACAGGTAGGCGTTGACGTCCTCATCGCGAACGATGATGGTCAGACGCTTGCCCTCAAGACCGAGGGCCTTGAGCATGGCGACGGCAGCCTTGGTGGAAGGCTTCTCGAAGCCGTAGTCGTCGACGAGCACGAGCTCGCCATCGGCCAGCTTGGCGGACAGCGCGGAGCGCATAGCCAGCTTGACCTCCTTGTTGTTCATACGCTTAGCGTAGGAACGGGGCTTGGGGGCGAAGACAACGCCACCGTGACGCCACTGGGCAGCACGGATGGAACCCTGGCGGGCACGGCCGGTGCCCTTCTGACGCCAAGGCTTCTTGCCGCCACCGGAAACCTCAGAGCGACCCTTAGCAGACTGGGTGCCCTGACGCCAAGAGGCCATCTGGCACTTGACGATGTGGTGCATAACGTGGATGTTCGGCTCGATGCCGTACACCTCAGCGGCGAGCTCGGCCTCGGCGACCTTCTTGCCCTCGCTGTTCTTTACTTCAAACTTTGCCATTTAAGTGTTCTCCTTGGTATGACGCTGGGCTAAATGGGCTGGGCCCTTAGGCCATACGGATGGCGACGAGACCATTCTTGGCACCCGGGACAGCGCCCTTGACCAAGATGAGGTTCTGCTCGGCATCGATGCGGACAACGGAAAGGTTCTTGACGGTAACGCGCTCGTTACCCATGTGACCGGCCATCTTGACGCCCTTGAGGACGCGCGCAGGATAGGCGCACTGACCGATAGAACCGGGGTGACGCTGGAAGTGAGAACCATGCGTCATAGGACCGCGGCGCTGACCCCAGCGCTTGATGCGACCCTGGAAGCCCTTACCCTTGGAGGTACCGATGACGTCGACCTTCTCGACATCAGCGAAATCAGCGACGGTGACGACCTCGCCGACCTTGTGCTCCTCGCCGTTCTCGACGCGGACCTCACGAAGGAAGCGGACAGGCTCGACGCCAGCCTTGGCGAAGTGACCAGCCATGGGCTTGTTCACGTTCTTGGCCTTGATGTCGCCGAAACCGATCTGGACGGCGTCATAGCCGTCGGTTGCCTGAGTTTTAACCTGCGAGACAGCGCAGGGGCCAGCCTGGATGACCGTGACGGGAACGACGTTGTCGTCCTCGTCCCAAACCTGGGTCATGCCAATCTTGCGGCCGAGAATCATGCTGATCAAGATATGATCCCAACTCTCGCGTGGTCTTGGGACAATGCGTACACCACCGAGCGTACGCCCCTAGAGGACCACTACTTACACGACGTGCTCCCCAGCCTTGTATTTCGCCCGGACTACCTGACAACCCTATTAAGCAGGCATTTTGTCCAGCCAGAATACTCCCCTGGTTACACACAGCTGTTTAGTATACACGGCTGCGGGCGTATCCATCGAGATTCATATTTCACTCACATTGTTTACGCAGGTAAAGTGCGTGGCACGTTCCCAGTGTGCGGCGGAGGGGGCGGGCCTGAGACATATTAAGGTTGCTGCTCTACAGTCCTGCTCACGACGGAGAGCACATTAAGTGCTCTCCTGTTCGTGCGGAACTCGCGACAACCTTAATATGTCTCAGGCCCGCCCCCTCCGCCGCACACTGGGAACGCCACGGTGATGTCTGCTTAACTCTGCTCGCTCAGCTAATTACTTTGTTGGGGATCCACTATTTGCTGGAGGGTGAACTTGCGTTGCATTGACTCGCCTTCTGCTTGTGGCTTTGCCTCATCAAAATCGAAGATCATGATGGCGCAGTTGGGGAGTTTTGTTGGGAGCCCGAAGCCCTCTGGGGCTGCAGCCTTGATGAATTGGCGGCTGGCGCTGCCGTGGCTTACTGCTAGGAGGGTTTCGATGCCCTCGGCGCCCATGATATTGGTGAGGGTGTCTACCATGCGCTCTTGCAGTGCCTGGCTTCCTTCTCCTCCGAATGGGATTAAGTCCTCGCCTGGATCCCAGACGTCGGTGGGCAGGGCGTCGTGGGAGCCTTCTTCGAAGGTGCCGTAGCTGCGCTCGATAATGCCTTCACAGGGCTCGACCGCTGCGTCCGGGCCGAGGAGCTCGCATGCGACGAGACTTGCCGTGTCCATGGCTCGGCCCAAAGGTGATGAGACCACTTTGTCGGGGACGACGCCGTGGGCCTTGAGCCATGCGGCTGCCATTCCCGCTTGTTTGCGGCCCAGGTCGGTCAACGGTGAATCGCAGCGGCCCTGGACGAGCTTTTTGACGTTGAATTCCGTCTGGCCGTGGCGGAGCAGATACAGCCTCTTCATATTCTCCCCTTCTGTATAACTTGCTTTGCCGGCACAGCCCTACTCGTGGGTATGCCCTACGTAGTCTTCGTCGATCGTAATCTTGGCAATCGACTTGGGATATTCCGATTCGACCCGTTGTGCCAGCGCGTGCTTTAAGTCTTCGGCACTCATCTGCAGATCCGAGGGACGCACGCAGTCAAAGATCACGTTGGTGTGCGTAGGACCCGGCACACAGCGTAGGTCATGAATCGAGAGGCGGTTATCGATCTCCTGAGCCATGGCGTGAATGCGCAAGCGCATGCTCGCCACCTTGGGGTCATCGGTCACGATGGGATCGTAGTGAAGCGTGACGATCATGCCGTCTTCGTCCCTAAACGACTGCTCGATGTTATCGAGCGTGTCGTGGCTTTCCAGCGGGCTGGCCTCGGCCGCCATCTCGGCGTGCGCACTTGCAAACTTCCTGCCCGGGCCGTAGTCGTGAACCATCAAATCGTGAACGCCCAAAACGCCGGGATAGCTCATGATCTTGTCTCGAATGTGCTTGACCAGCTTAGGATCGGGTGACTGGCCCAAAAGCGGGCTCACCGTATCTTGAATAAGTTCAAGGCCGCTCCAGCCAATATAGGCGCCAACGGCAAGGCCAACCCATGCGTCAAGATTGATGTGCGTCACCTGCGAAACAATCGCACATGCCAGCACGGCGCCTGTGGCAAGGACATCGTTCTTGGAATCCTGCGCGGTCGCATGCAGCGTCTCGGACTCAATGCGATCGCCGAGCTTTTGGTTGAGGGCCGCCATCCAGAGCTTTACGACCATCGAAAGCACTAGAACTGCCACCAGGGCAAGCGAGAACTCGACAGGTTCGGGGTGGATGATGCGCTCAACCGAGGACTTCACCAGCTCAACGCCGATCAGCAGCACGAGCGCCGCCACGACCAGACCCGAGAGATACTCGTAGCGGCCATGTCCGTAAGGATGCTCGGGGTCCGCCGGCTTGCTCGCCAGCTTAAAGCCCAGCACGCTCACGATATTCGAGCTGGCATCGGACAGGTTGTTCATGGCATCCGCCACAATCGAAACCGATCCCGACAGCACACCAATTGCGCCCTTCGCAGCACAAAGCGCAACATTAGCGAGAATACACACCATGCCCGTCAACGTGCCCACGCGCGCACGGTCGCCCTGCGCACGACGAACGATCCACTCGACCATCTTCATCAGCCCCCACGGTACTGCCTATATATATCTATTGCTCAAACGGATTGTAGTGTAGCCACTTTGTCCTTCAGATACAAAAAGGCCGCGACCCACACGGGCCACGGCCTTGGAGCATGGCAAAGGAATCGTCCTTGTGTCGCACAGGTTTACGCGCTTACTTCGGCCACGCTCTTCGAGGTTTCGGGTGAATCGGCTCCGTCCCCCATCGTCTGTCCCTTCGCCGGCACCACGCCAAAGCAGTAGCTCAGCGCCGCAGACACCGCAAATGCCACACCGCCGGCAGCGCAGCACCACAGCAGGTTCGAGATGCCGCCCGTGGCAAAGCCAATGACCATGAGGACATTCGTCATGCCGATGGTATAGGCCGTAACGTGGCCCACGGCTGCAACAAGGCCTCCGACGGCGCCGCCAATGGCCATGCACGTCAGGCACCTGCCATATTTAAAGCCGCAACCGTACAGCGCCGGCTCGCTTACACCGCCAAGAACACCCGAGATTGAGTAGCCCAGCATGAGCGCCTTCTCGTCCTTATCCGCAACGCGAAGCGACGCGCCAAAGGGCATGCCCCAAACGGCGAACGTTGCCATCGTCGCGGCGATGAGGATGCACGAATCCGTTCCCACACTCATAAACTGTGCATAGGCGAGCGATAGGACAACGTTGCTGACGCCCGCGATCTTAAGGAACTCCCAGCCCGCGGCAAGCCCCATGAGCGTGAGCAACGACACGATGCCACCGGAATTGCCAAGCATAAACATAAGCTGGCCCAACAGCATGCCCAGATAGCTGCCCGCCGGTGCCGTGATACACAGCGAAACCGGAACCATGACAAGCATGGTCGCAAACGGAACGAACGAAAACGCCACGGCCTTAGGGATAACGCGCTGAAAGAAACACTCCACTCGCCATAGCACGGGCACCGAGATGAGAACCGGAATAACAGTCGTCGTGTAATCGTTGACCGGCGCGGGAAGTAAACCATACACGGAAGCCATCGATGCCCCCGTCGTCGATGCGGCATCGACGAGCTTAAGCAGATCGGGCGCAATCAATACGCCGCCCAGCATCATGCCCAGCTGCTCCGAGCAACCGAGCTGGCGGGCGGCCGCCCAACCAAGATAAATGGGCAAAAAGTAGTAGCCGGCGTTATAGAGCCAACTGTAGAACAGGCGATAGATTTCGGAATCGGCAGACCACAGGCCCAGCATGCCTTCGCCCATAATGACGGCGACGGTACGAAACAGCGCCGCACAGACAATAAACGGCAGCGCCGACATCATGCTTTTGGACAGATAGTCCACCACGGCCATGGCGTTTGATGAAACCGTCGTTGTAAACGAGGTGTTAGAAACTTGTGACATGGAACGCCTTTCCCAATGTGACATGCGGGCTGTCCCCTTGTCACATCGTGCGGTACTGACCGATTGCGCGGTACTTTTCGTAGCGGAGGTTTGTGAGGGTCGCGTCGTCGAGCCGCCCAAGTGTATCGAAGGCATCAAATGCCGAGGACATGACGGCACCGGCGATCTCCTCATGCGACAGACCCCTATCGTCAACAATGCCGTCGATGATGCCGAGCGCCAACAGGTCGGGAGCCGTGAGCTTAAGCGCCTCGGCGGCCTCATTCGCGCGCTCGGTATCCTTCCACAGGATCGACGCACAGGCCTCAGGGCTCACGACCGAATAGGCCGAGCTCGAGAGCATCAGGATGCGGTCGGCCACGGACAGCGCCAGCGCGCCACCGGATCCGCCCTCGCCTGTCACCACCGAGACAATCGGCGTCTTAAGGCCGCTCATCTCCATGAGGTTCTGGGCAATCGCCTCACCCTGGCCGCGTTCCTCGGCACCGATGCCGCAAAACGCGCCCGAAGTATCGACCAGGCACAGAACCGGTCGACCAAACTTTTCGGCCTGGCGCATCAGGCGACGCGCTTTGCGGTAGCCCTCGGGATGTGCCATACCAAAGTTGCGACGCATGCGCTCTTTGGTCGTGGTGCCGCGCTCGATGGCGATGACCGTTACGGGGCGTCCGTCTTTCCAGCCAATGCCAGCCACCACAGCAGCGTCGTCGCCAAAGTAGCGGTCGCCGTGCAGCTCCACAAATCCATCCAGGCCCAGCGAGATCATCTCGCCTGCCGTGGTGCGATCTGCCGAGCGGGTCTGCTTGACAATCTCGAGCGCGATTTTTGGTGCGGCCGAGCGCTTGAACAAGTGTCCCAGCTTTTTGCCGCGGCGACCCGTATGCACGATCTCATGCGGTGCCCCCAGGCCGGGCGCGTGCCCTTCGTGCAGCGCCAGCAGCTCGCCTACCGTGAGCGCAATCTCGCCACGCGGAACAACGGCATCGCAAAAGCCGTGCTCCAGCAAAAACTCGGAGCGCTGGAATCCCTTGGGCAGGCGCTTGTGCATGTTCTGCTCGATCACGCGCGGGCCGGCAAATGCCGTCAGGGCATCGGGCTCGGCCAGGATAATGTCGCCCTCCATGGCAAAACTCGCGGTTACGCCTCCGGTCGTGGGGTCGGTGAGCACCGTGATATACAGGCCGCCCGCCTCGCTGTGGCGCCTAACCGCCGCAGAAATCTTGGCCATCTGCATAAGCGATGTCACGCCCTCTTGCATGCGCGCACCGCCCGAAACGGTAAAGCCGACAACTGACAACCCCAGCTCGGTCGCATGCTCAAATGTGCGACAGATCTTCTCGCCCACCACGGAACCCATCGAGCCCATCATAAAGTTGGCGTCCATAAAGAAGAGCGCCGTATCGCAACCGCAGATTTTGCCTCTGCCGCACACAACGGCATCGCGCTCGCCCGAACGCTCGCTCACGCTCTTGAGCTTGTCGGCATAACCGGGAAACGAGAGGAAGTCCTCCGACGCCAGATTGGCATCCCATTCCTCAAACGTGCCCTCGTCAACCGTCATGCGCATGCGCGCGCGACCGCTCACGCGAAAGTGTTTTCCGCAACGAGGGCAGACCTCGAGGTTGTCGTGCAGACGCGCCTCATCGATCACGCGGCGGCACTCCGGGCACTTGATAAACACGTGGCGCGCGGGAAACTCGGCGCACGACTCGGTCATCGGTCCCTCGAGGACGTTGACCGTCTTCGCTTTTCTATTCATCAGCATAGAGATGCCCCATCAGATCGGTGTGATACATGCCCGACAAGAACTCGTCGTTTGCCAGCACGTCGAGCTGAAGCTCGCTGTTTTCGCTCACGCCCTCAATCACGAGCTCGCCCAGGGCCGAGCGCATCTTGCGAATGGCGCCGTCACGCGTGGGCGCACACACGATGAGCTTGCCAAGCATGGAGTCGTAGTACGGTGGAACGTTCGCACCGGTAAACATGGCGGAATCCCAGCGCACGCGCGGACCACCCGGCACACGCAACGCGGTGACCGTTCCGCATGACGGCAGAAAGTCCGGCGTTTCGGCATTGATGCGGCACTCCATGGCGTGGTTGCGGACCGGTACGTCCTCCTGCTCAAAGGGCAGAGGCTGGCCGGCTGCCACGCGCAGCTGCCACTTGACCAAGTCGGTATCGGTCACAAACTCCGTAACCGGATGCTCCACCTGCAAGCGCGTGTTCATTTCCATAAAGTAGAAATTGCCGTCGTCCGAATACAGGAACTCGATGGTACCGGCTCCTTCGTAGCCGACGGCACGAGCCAGGTCACGCGCTGCCTTGTGCATGCGAGCACGAATGTCGTCGTGTCCGTCGAGGCACGGCGCGGGGCTCTCCTCGATTAGCTTTTGGTTGCGCCGCTGCACCGAGCACTCGCGCTCGCCGAGCGAAAACACATGGCCCTGCTTATCGGCCATAATCTGTACCTCAACGTGATGCGCCGGCGCGACGAACTTCTCCATGTAGCACTCGCCGTCGCCAAAAACGGCCTCGCCCTCGGCGCGTGCTTCAATAAAGGCCTTTGCCGCATCTTCCACGCGATCGACCTTGCGAATGCCGCGACCGCCGCCACCTGCACGCGCCTTAATGAGCACGGGGCAGCCAATGCGCTCGGCCTCGGCCGTTGCCTCCTCGGGGCTTTTGAGCAAATCGCAGCCCGGCACGATGGGCACGCCCGCCGCGGCAGCCGTTCGACGCGCGGCGTCCTTATCGCCCATGCTGTCGATCACCTCGGCCGAAGGACCGATAAACGCCAGGCCATACTTGTCGCAGTCGCGTACGAAGCTCGCCTTCTCGGAGAAAAAGCCATAGCCGGGATGAATTGCCTTGGCTCCCGACTTTACGGCACAGGTGAGCACGGCATCGTCGTTGAGGTAGCTCTCGGCAAGACGCGGGCCACCGATGCAATATGCCTCGTCGGCAAGCTGCACGTGCAGCGCGTCCGCATCGGCCGTGGAATAGACGGCGACGGTCTTGATGCCCATATCGCGGCACGCGCGGATAACACGGACCGCGACTTCGCCACGATTGGCAATGAGCACTTTGTCGAACATGAAGCCTTCCTTAACTTTCGTGCATGAGTGCAAAGGACATATCGGCGCGGCAGCAAACCTCACCGTTGACGCTCGCAGTACCCGTCGCAAAGCGGAACGGCCCGCGCGCACGCGTGATGGTGCACACCAGATCAACCGTGTCGCCCGGGCGCACCGGACGCTTAAAGCGCACCTTATCGAGGCTCGTATAGAACGGCGTCGCGCCGCGCGCCTCCTCATCGCCCATCAGCAGCACGCAGCAGTTCTGGGCGAGCATCTCGCACTGAATCACGCCGGGGACGACCGGGTTTCCCGGAAAATGCCCCTGCAAAAAGTACTCGTCGCCCGTGATCGTGATCTTGCCGTGGGCCTCGTCGCCCACCAGCTCGGCCTCGTCGAGCAAAAGCATCGGCTCGCGATGCGGTAACAGCTTCTTGAGCTCTTCTTTGTTCATGGATATCACCTATCCGATCCTCATGAGACAGCTGCCAAACTCCACGAGGTCGCCGTCGACCACGCAGATCTCGAGCACCTCACCGTCTGCCTCGGCCGTCACCTCGTTGAGAACCTTCATGGCCTCGATGATGCAAAGGGTCTCGCCAGCCTTGACCTTGGAGCCCACGTGCACAAACGGTTCGTCGCCCGGCGCCGGGGCAGCATAGAAAACGCCGACCATGGGAGCGGTCACCTCGGTGCCCTTGGGCTCCTGTGCGGCGGCAGGTGTCTGCGCGGCGGGCTCCGGTGCGGCAGGCGCGACTGTGGGAGCTGCAACTGGAGCGGCCATAGCGCTCGGCATAGGCATGGGCACGGCAACCGGCTGCGCGGCGCTCGCTCGCTCGAGTTCGACCGCGGTGCCATCGGGCTCCTCAACGCGTACGCGCGTGAGGCCGCGGTCCTCCATAACATCGGCTATCTCGGCAAGTCTTTTGGAATCCATGCTCTAGCTCCTCGTATATCTACGCAGCGCGATGGCGGCGTTGTGTCCGCCAAAGCCCAGGTTGGTCGAAAGCGCCCAGGTAAGGTCGGCGCGAACCGCGCGATTGGGCGTGTAGTCAAGATCGCAGGCGGGATCGGGCGTGTGGTAGTTAATGGTCGGCGGCACCACGCCCTGCTCGAGCGCCATGGCGCAGGCCATGACCTCGATGGCGCCCGTGGCACCGATCATGTGGCCGGTCATCGACTTAGTCGACGAGACGTGCGCGGCGCGCGCCGCGTCCTCGCCGAGCGCACGCTTAATGCCCGCCGTCTCGGACGAATCGTTGAGCTTGGTCGATGTGCCGTGGGCATTGATGTAGAGACCCTCGGAAGGCTTGACGTCGCCTTCGGTCACCGCCAGCGATATCGCGCGGGCAATGCCGGCAGCCTCGGGATCAGGGCTTGTGATGTGATAGGCATCATCGGTGTTGCCGTAGCCCACGACCTCAGCATAAATGTGCGCACCGCGCGCCTGCGCATGTTCCATGCTCTCGAGCACGAGCACACAGGCGCCCTCGCCCATCACAAAGCCATCGCGGTCTGCATCGAACGGACGGCAGGCCGTCGCGGAATCGGGGTTGGTGGTCAATGCGCGGCAGGACGTAAAGCCCGCAACGGCATCGGGGATAATTGCGGCCTCGGCGCCGCCCGCGAGGATCGCGTCGGCATAGCCGTGCTTGATGGCGCGGAACGCCTCGCCCACCGCATGGGCCGAGGTTGCGCACGCGGTCACCACGGGCAGGGTCGGGCCCTTTGCCTTGTGGCGGATTGCGATATTGCCCGATGCCATGTTGGGGATCATCATCGCGATCATATAGGGCGATGCGCGGCGGGGCCCGCGTTCGGCAATCGTATGGACGTTGTCGACGAGCGTCGTCATGCCGCCCACGCCCGAGCCCACGTAGACGCCCAGGCGCTCGCGATCGATGGCGCCTTCGACATCAAAGCCCGCATCGTGCATGGCTTCGTCCGAAGCCGCCATCGCAAACTGAACGCAGGGGTCGAGATGCTTGGCGTCACGCTTGCCAAAGTACTCGTTGCCGTCAAAGCCCTTGACCTCGGCTGCCACCTTGACGGCAAACGCATCGGTATCGAAGTGCGTGATCGGGCCGATGCCGCACGTGCCGGCGCACATGGCCGCCCAGGTGGCAAGCGCGGTGTTGCCGAGCGGCGACACGGCACCGATACCGGTGATTGCAACTCTCTGTTCCATCATGGTCTCCTCATCCAAGCCGTTCTTCGGCCCTGGTTTCTACATCGCCATTCCGCCGTCGACGCGCACGACCTCACCCGTAATGTAGGCAGCCGCATCACTCGCCAGAAAGCGCACTACGCCGGCCACCTCCTCGGGGCGCGCCATACGCTTAAGGGGAATCTGCTCCTCGGTTACCGTACGCACCTTCTCCGAGAGCTTTGCCGTCATATCCGTCTCGACAAACCCGGGGGCAACCGCGTTCACTCGTACGCCGCGGGGCGCAAGCTCGCGCGCCACCGCCTTGGTCAGGCCGATCACGCCCGCCTTGGAGGCAGCGTAGTTGGCTTGCCCGGCATTGCCCATCAGGCCCACGACCGAGCTCATGTTGACGACGCAGCCGCCGCGCTGGCGCATAAAGGTCTTGGTGAGCGCGCGCGTCGTGTTAAACGTTCCTTTAAGATTGACATCGAGCACGCGATCGAAGGCGTCATCGCCCATGCGCATGAGCAGGCCATCGCGGGTGATGCCAGCGTTGTTGACGAGCGCCCAAATGGAGCCAAAGTCGTTGAGGACCGCTTCCACGCACGCGTTGACGGCAGCGGGGTCGGCCACGTCGCATTGATATGAGCGCGCCGTGGCGCCAGCCGCCTCGCAGGCGTCGCACGTCTCGCGCGCCGCATCGACGCTGCCGGCATAGACGACGGCGATATCGCAGCCATCCTCCGCCAGACCGATAGCGCAGGCGCGGCCGATACCCCGCGAGCCGCCCGTGACCAGTGCCACGCGACGTGAGTCGTTGCGCTCGAGCGCGCCATTGTTCAAGTTGCCCATGTCATTCCTTTCGGGTTACAGCCCTGTGGACTATGCGAGCTCGTCGGCAATAGCTGCGACCTGCTCGGCCGTCTCGCACGAATACACACGAACGTCGCTCAGCGTACGCTTGACCAGGCCGGACAGCGTTTTGCCGGGGCCGACCTCAATAAATGTGTCGATGCCTTGATCCTGCAGAGCATGCAGCGTATCGACCCAGCGTACGGCATGGCTCACCTGATTGGCCAAGACATCCGATGCCGTCTGGGGATCCGCCGGATAGGGCGCCGCTGTCATATTTGCCAAAACAGGAATGAGCAACGGGGACGGCGCGTGACCGGCCTCAATATATGCGGCAAGGCCACAGGTCGCCTCGGCCATATAGGGGCTATGAAATGCACCCGACACCGCGACCTTCATGGCGCGGCCGCCAGCCTCTTTTACTAGGACGTCGAGCTCCTGCAGCGCCTCGGGCGCTCCGGCCACAACCGTCTGCTGTGGGCTGTTGTAGTTGACTGGCCAGCAGTCCTCGCCGGCCTGTTTTGCCAGGCCCTCGACTTGCGCCGCATCGAGCTTGATGACGGCGCGCATGCCGCCCGGATGGCGCTCGGCAGCCGCGGCCATCAGCGCCGCGCGCTCGCACACGAGCTCAAAGCCCGCTCGCGTATCGAACGCCCCCGCAAAGGTGAGCGCGGCGACCTCGCCCAGCGAGAATCCCGCACAGGCGGCAGGTACCACGCCACGCTCACGCAGGGCGGCAGCCGCTGCCAGGTCGTGAACGAACACGCACGGCTGCGTGTTCTCGGTCTGCGAGAGCTCCTCCTTGGAGGCACTCCGGCATTGCTCGCTGGTCCCCGGGCGCACCTCGTCGGCAATGGCGAACACCTCGGCGGCCGCCGGCGATGTCTCGATCAAGTCGACGCCCATCGCGGGGTGCTGGGCACCCTGGCCGGCAAACAAAAACGCTACGCCACCCATGCGCACGCACCCTTCAGGACGTGCTCGGCGCCATCGACCAGGTCGTCAACGATTTCGCGTGCGCTCTGGCGCTCGTTGACCATGCCGGCAATCTGTCCACACAAAAACGAACCCTCTTCGTAGTTGCCGTCCTTGGCGGCCTTACGCAGCGCACCGGTTCCCATAGCACCGAGCTCCTCGGCACTCGCGCCGGAACCCTCGCTCTTGGCATAGGCGTTGGTGAAGGGGCTCTTGAGGGCGCGCACTGGATGTCCCGTCGAGCGACCGGTCGCACGCGTTGAGGTGTCGTTGGCCTTCAGGACCATCTCTTTGTACTGCTCCGAGACGGTGCACTCGTCTGCGACCAGAAAGCGCGTACCCACTTGCACGCCTTCGGCGCCCAGCATAAAGGCGGCCGCCACGCCGCGGCCGTCGGCAATACCGCCGGCGGCTACGACGGGAATGTCAACCGCATCGACGACCTGCGGCACCAGTGCCATCGTCGAGGTCTCGCCAATATGGCCGCCCGATTCGGTACCCTCGGCAACAACCGCCGTGGCTCCACGACGTGCCACGAGGCGCGCCAGCGCCACCGAGGCAACGACCGGGATGACCTTGATGCCCGCCTCGTTCCACGCCTTCATGTACTTGGCGGGATTGCCGGCGCCCGTCACGACGACCGGCACTCGCTCGTCAATCACGACCTGTGCAACCTCGTCGGCAAACGGGCTCATGAGCATGACGTTCACGCCAAAGGGCTTATCCGTCTTGGCGCGCAGCTCATGAATCTGGTCGCGAAGCCAGTTGGCGTCGGCGTTCATGGCCGCGATGATGCCTAAGCCACCCGCCTCGGACACTGCGGACGCCAGCGAGGCATCGGCAATCCAGGCCATACCGCCCTGGAACACGGGCTTTTCGATGCCGAGCAGATCGCAGAGAGGAGTCTTGAGCATCTCTACTTCTCCAATGCCGCCTCGACCGTATCGGCGAACTCGCCGACCGTCTTGGGGTTCTCCTCGGTATCGAGCTGGATGCCAAACTCGTCCTCGACGGCAACGAGGATCTCGACGGTGCCCAGGCTGTCGAGACCAATCTCCTCGAGCGTGGACTCGGGCTTCATCTCGACATCGTCAAGACCGGCGGTCTCGCGGATAACGTCGCAAACGCGCTCGAAGGTCTTCTGATCTGCCATGGTAGTTCTCCTTTGGTTGTGCCCTAGGGCGTTTTTATTTCCTATGTGCGACTACTTCCAACGAAGCAGATAGCCACCTATATCCAGACCGGCGCCAAATCCAACCAAGGCGATGGTGTCGCCTGTGTGAAGTGCACCGGCGTTTGCCAGCCGGTCGAGGGCAAGCGGAATGCATGCGCTCGAAATGTTGCCGGTCTCGCGCAACGTGCGAACCACGCGCTCGTCCGGCAC
Source organism: uncultured Collinsella sp. (assembly GCA_902493915.1). Taxonomy (GTDB): domain Bacteria; phylum Actinomycetota; class Coriobacteriia; order Coriobacteriales; family Coriobacteriaceae; genus Collinsella. The sequence goes on along the minus strand of CABUQY010000003.1, from coordinate 9,608 downwards.
GCCCAGGCGCTTGACCGCCTGGCTCAGGATTCGTTCGTTAGCCTGATGGAATACAAAATGATCGATGTCTTCGACCAAAATGCCCGCATCGATCGCAAGCTTATGGACCGTGTCGCAGATGGCGTTGACGCCGAACTTGAACACGCGGCGGCCATTCATGGACAGCACGCTCGCGCTATCTGCGGAAGCCTTAAACGGCGAGGTACCGACCAGACCGGGAACGCGCAACGTCTCGACGTCGGGCGCCGTCGAAAGCTCAACGGCAAGGGGACTGTCTCCCCCAGCCTCAATCACTGCGGCGCCTGCCCCATCGCCAAAGAGCACGCAGGTGGCACGGTCGGTCCAGTCGAGCGCGCGTGTCATCTGCTCGGCAGCAACGACAAGCACGCGCTCGGCGCGACCGCGGGCGATATAGCCCTCGGCGACATCGAGCGCAAATACGAAGCCGGCACAAGCCGCCGAGACATCGAAGGCAGGGCACGTCGCGCCTAGTCGCTCAGCAACGGCACACGCCTCAGCGGGAACAAGGTGGTCACCCGTCGTCGTCGAGCAGACGATCAGATCCAGCTGGCTCGCGTCGATTCCGGACACCTGGAGTGCCCGCTCACTCGCCGCTACGGCAAGGTCGTCAAGTGACTCGGTGGTGCAGACGTGGCGGCTCTTGATACCCGTGCGGGTAAAAATCCACTCATCCGAGGTATCGAGGAACTCAGACAGCTCGTCATTGGAAACACTGCGTTCAGGAAGCGCCGAGCCTGTTCCAAGAATCGTGAAACCCATCACTAACCTCCTTTGAGTTGTTGACGTGTTTACATCGACCAAGAGAGGATAACGCATTTCAGTCTTTGTTGACGTGTTAACATTAAATTGTCCAAATGCGACAAAGGCTTCACATTGTGTCTATCTCTCGACACCATTGCGTCATTCACTTATTCAATAAGGAGGTAGCAGCCGCTATGGATGCCCAATTAACGATTGTCGACGTAACCGGATCGACCAACGATGACCTGCTCGAGGCAGGAAAACAGGGTGCGCCGCACGGCACAGGACTTGCCGCCCGCGCGCAAACGGCAGGACGCGGCCGGCGCGGCCACAAGTGGGATTCAACCGCCGGCAACCTATTGCTTTCGATTGTCCTGCGTCCATGCGTTAATCCCGCAAAGTACTCTGGTCTTGCCGCCGTCAGCGGCCTAGCGGTGCTCGAAGCACTCGAAAAGCAGGGTCTTGCAATCGAGATTGGCCTCAAATGGCCCAACGACCTGGTCGCGCGAGGACGCAAGCTCGGCGGCATTCTGGTCGAGGCCGCACGAGATAACGAAGGCAAACCTTTCGCCGTCTGCGGCATTGGTGTCAACGTAAACTACACGCCCCAAGAGGTGCCCGATGGCGGCCTGGCGGCAATTGGCCTCTCGGACCTCAACGAGAGCGTTCCCGCCGTCGACATGCTCCTCGATGAGGTCTATCACGCAGTTATAGACGCTGTAGATACCTGGGCAGAGCGCCTCAACGCCATGGAAGAAAACGCCGGTCCGCTCGCGCCCGTCCACGACGAATATATCGCTCACCTCAATTGGATCGGGAAGCACGTTATCGCCCGCTCCCCCGCTGGAGACGAGCTGGCACGAGGCATATTTAGAACGGTCGACGATTGCGGCCGCGCATGCATTGAGATCGAGAGCGGCTTGTGCGTCTTCCACTTCGAAGAAGCATCCTTGCGCCCCCTGAGCGAATAGGGCGCCGCAGCCGCCGGCTCGGCAGACGAATTCGCTATCCCAAAATCTAAACTCAAAACAAAAGGGCCCCGCTACCGTAACGGCAGCGGGGCCCTTTAAGCTATGAGCGATATCGCTTAGAGCTTGATGTCGATGTCGACGCCAGCGGGGAGGTCGAGACGCATGAGCGAATCAACGGTGCCCGAGGTGGGGTCGAGGATGTCGATGAGGCGCTTGTGGGTGCGCATCTCGAACTGCTCACGGGAGTCCTTGTTCACGTGCGGCGAGCGGATAACCGTGTACAGGTTGCGCTCGGTGGGCAGGGGGACAGGACCGGAAACGCGAGCGCCGGTCTTCTGAGCGGTCTCGACGATGAGCTTCGCGGACTGATCGACGACCTCGTGATCATAGCCCTTGAGGCGAATGCGGATCTTCTGGGTAGCCAACTTAAACCTCCAAAGAGTGCGAGAGATGTTCTCGCAGGATTACGTAACAGGGAGCTCGAACTTAGGCGTTCTTGCTCATGACCTCGTCTACGATGGACTTGGGCGCAGGCTCATAAGAGTCGAACTGCATCGTGTAGGATGCACGGCCCTGGGTCTGGGAGCGAAGGTCGGTAGCGTAACCGAACATCTCGCCCAGCGGCACCTTGGCACGGATGAGCTTGCTGTTCTTGCGATCTTCCATGCCCTCGATCTTGCCGCGGCGACCGGAGAGGTTGCCCATAACGTCGCCCATGTACTGCTCGGGGGTCTCGACCTCGACAGCCATGATCGGCTCGAGCAGCTGCGGATCGGACTTCTTGAGGGCGTCCTTGATAGCCATGGAACCGGCGATCTTGAAGGCGGCCTCGGAGGAGTCGACCTCGTGGTAAGAACCGTCGAACAGGGTGACCTTAACGTCGAGGACCGGGAAGCCGGCGATAACACCGGTGTTCAGGGCCTCCTGGATGCCCTTGTCGATGGACGGGATGTACTCCTTGGGCACGACGCCGCCGACGATAGCGTTGACGAACTCGTAGCCGAAGCCCTCCTCCATCTTCTCGAGCTTGATGACGGCGTGGCCGTACTGACCGCGACCGCCGGACTGGCGGACGAACTTGCCCTCAGCCTTCTCGACGTCGTGACCAGCGGTCTCGCGGTAGGCAACCTGGGGCTTACCAACGTTAGCGTCAACCTTGAACTCGCGGAGCAGACGGTCGACGATGATCTCGAGGTGCAGCTCGCCCATGCCGGCGATGATGGTCTGGCCGGTCTCGTGGTTGGTGGACACCTGGAAGGTCGGGTCCTCCTCGGCGAGCTTGGTCAGAGCCAGGGACATCTTGTCCTGCTCGGCCTTGGTCTTGGGCTCGATGGCAACGTCGATAACGGGCTTAGCGAACTCGATCTTCTCGAGGACGATCTCCTTGCCCTCGGCGCACAGGGTGTCACCGGTGGTGGAGTTCTTGAAGCCGACGCAAGCGACGATGTCGCCGGCGGCAGCGTCGTCACGGTCGATACGCTCGGCGGCGTTCATCTCGAGGATGCGGCCGAGACGCTCGCGCTGACCGTTGGAAGCGTTGACCACGTAGGAGCCGGACTCAGCGCGGCCGGAGTAAACGCGGACATAGGTGAGCTTACCGACGAACGGGTCGGTCATGATCTTAAAGACCAGGCCGGAGAAGGGCTCGTCGAAGGAAGGATGACGCTGAATCTCCTCGCCGGTGTCCGGATCGGTACCGGTGACGGCCTCGACGTCGAGCGGGCTGGGCAGGTAGTCGACGACAGCGTCGAGCAGCTCCTGAACGCCCTTGTTCTTGTAGGCGGAGCCCACGAAGACGAGGTTGAGCTCGTTGGCCAGAACACCCTTGCGCAGAGCAGCCTTGAGCTCCTCGACGGTGAAGTCCTCCTCCATGAGGATCTTCTCCATGAGCTCGTCGTCAAAGCTGGCAGCAGCGTCGAGGAGCTCCTCGCGCTTGGTGGCAGCGATGTCGGCAAACTCAGCCGGGATCTCGTCCATCGGCTCGGGGTAGGTCATACCCTTCTCGTCGGCCTTGAAGTCCCATGCAGTCATGGTGACCAGGTCGATGACGCCCCAGAAGTTGTCCTCGGCGCCCATCGGGACCTGAGCGGCCACGGCGTTGGCGTCGAGACGATCCTTCATGGTCTCGATAGCGTTGAAGAAGTCAGCGCCCACGCGGTCATACTTGTTGATGAAGGCGATGCGGGGGACGTTGAAGGTAGAAGCCTGACGCCAAACGGTCTCAGACTGGGGCTGAACGCCGGCAACAGCGTCGAAGACGGCGACAGCGCCATCGAGGACGCGCAGGCAGCGCTCGACCTCGGCGGTGAAGTCAACGTGGCCCGGGGTGTCGATGATCTGGATGCGGTAGTCCTTACCGTCCTTGTTCCAGAAGCAGGTGGTAGCAGCGGAGGTAATGGTTACGCCGCGCTCCTGCTCCTGAACCATCCAGTCCATGGTGGCAGCGCCCTCATGGACCTCACCGATCTTGTGGGTCTTACCGGTGTAGTAAAGAATACGCTCGGTCGTGGTGGTCTTACCGGCATCGATGTGAGCCATGATGCCGATGTTACGGGTATCGGAAAGCTTGTACTTAGGCTTAGCCATGTTAGTTCCTTACCTTAACTTACCAACGATAGTGAGAGAACGCGCGGTTGGCCTCGGCCATCTTGAAGACGTCCTCACGCTTCTTGACGGAAGCGCCCAGGCCGTTGGAAGCGTCGAGGATCTCGTTGGCGAGACGCTCGGCCATGGTCTTCTCCTTGCGAGCGCGGGAGAAGTTGACGATCCAGCGGATGCCCAGAGCGGTGGAACGACGGGAGTTGACCTCCATCGGGACCTGATAGGTAGCGCCACCGACACGCTTGGGCTTAACCTCGAGCGTGGGCTTGACGTTGTCCATAGCCTTCTTGAAGGTAGCGAGAGCGTCGCCACCCTCGGACTTCTCGGCAACGATCTCGAAAGCGGTGTAAACGATGCGCTCAGCGGTGGCCTTCTTGCCGTCAAGAAGGACCTTGTTGATGAGCTGAGTCACCAGGCGGTTGTTGTAAACGGCGTCAGGCTGAACCTCACGACGATTAGCTGCTGCACGACGCGGCATGTGAAATCTCCTTAAGTGTCTACCGTGCGGCCCTTAGGCGGCACACGGCGAAAGTATCAAAACGTTATCTGGCTTATTTAGCCTTGGGGCGCTTAGCACCGTACTTGGAACGGGCCTGCATACGGTTCTGGACCGGAGCAGCGTCGTAGGCGCCACGGATGACGTGATAACGGACACCAGGGAGGTCACGGACACGACCGCCGCGGACGAGCACGATGGAGTGCTCCTGCAGGTTGTGGCCCTCACCCGGGATGTAAGCAGTAACTTCGATGCCGTTGACGAGGCGAACACGGGCAACCTTACGAAGTGCCGAGTTCGGCTTCTTGGGGCTCGTGGTGAAGACGCGGGTGCACACGCCGCGCTTCTGGGAGTTGTGCTGCAGAGCAGCGTTCTTGGACTTCTTGGGCACGGAACGACGGCCCTGGCGAACCAGCTGGTTAATAGTAGGCAAAGCGTACTCCTTCTCGAATGATTCCAGCTTTCTGTAAAGTGCAACGGCTTGAATCGAGGGGTCAGCATCCCCCTACGAAACACGCAGTTCGATAGGATACGTGGCGTTAGCTGTGCCGTCAACAGACCACGCCGCCGGGCGTATCCCAAAATAGCCATATTTCCGCAAAGCCTACACAAAAGGAATCCCCTCCTGTGCGCGGGGGCGGATTCCCGGCCCGGGCGGCCCGCTGTTTAAGTTTGCTGCTCTACAGTCCTGCGCAAGACGGAAAGCACATTAAGTGCTTTCCTTTGCGTGCGGAACTCGCGACAAACTTAAACAGCGGGCCGCCCGGGCCGGGAATCCGACGTGCTTGTCGGGGCAACGTTCCCTTCCAAATAGGGACAGGTTTATTTTGGTCGGTTTTATCTGGGGAAACGTCGCGCTCCAGCGGTGATCTGCTCTCATCTGTCGCATGGAAATCGGCGGCGTTTCCATTTAACGCAAAAGAGGCCGCTTCCCCTAGTAGGAAGCGACCCCAAATCTTACGAATAGACGATGGTAAAGGGCTCTTTCGTTTCGGTCTCTCCTGTTGACGTGCACCTCGTGCCCTCAAGCGTTACTGAGACCACTTGATCGACATCAATCAACTTCGTTGGCACCCAGATGTTCTCTCCGCTATTGCGCCCATAAGAAAAATATAAGTTGAACACCCCTGCGTCGTCATCTTCGATAATCTGCTCCGATCCATCCTTGTAGCTGACGGTCAGCTTATTATCAACTGCTTCATAGTCCAAATCATCGATGTGCGTCTGGATGGAAAACGGGCTAATCTCAAGAGGCGAGTCACCGGAGCGGAGTTCCTTTGTATCGACGTACGCTCCAATATTGAACTCGGGTGTCGACGCCTCAAACCGCCTCGCACTCTCACCTTCACCCTCGGTCCAATGGATATTCCAGGTGACAGCATGTTGCAAATCTCGCTCGCGATCCATAGCGGCAAAGTACATCGTGCCATTAATGACAGTATCGCTTGATGTGTCCTTATCAATTGTGCTGCGTGTGTCAGGCCATTCCTCGCCGAACTTCATATCGGGCGTGCCGATGCCCTGCTCTTCTTCACCATAGAGAACAAGTTCGCCAATCTCTGCTGCTGGCTTGTAGTAGTTAACTCCATTTGGATTGGACAACGTAAACGTCACGGCTCCGCAGCCGTTTTGGTCGATTGCCATCTCATGGATATCAAGCGTATAGCCGTTGCCCTCGACGGACAGATTAACCTCCTGGACTGCGCCTTCCAGGCTTTGGGGCGCGATGCCATCGCCAAACTCTCTGGTGTAGGTATATTTAGTTCCCGATGAGCCGCCGTTGGTCCAGGTAATGGAATCCCCGTTGCCGTGGTTTCCCCAGGCAGAGGCAAAATAGCTGGAATTGACGACGGCGTAGGCGACCCCTCCGGTCGCCAGCACTCCGGCAAGGCATCCGATCACGGCAACATACAGAGGCTTCGCGTGACCCTTTCGGCGAAGCGGCTCACCAGCAGCGGCATAAAGAACACGGTCAGCAAGATCGCTATCGGCTTGGACGGACTCGAAGGCCTGCTTGATTTGATTGGATTTCACGGTCGCCCTCCTCTAGGATGAACTTGAGCTTCGATCTGCCGCGAGCCAAACGCGTTCGAACAGTCGCGGCTGGCACATGCAATAACTCGGCAATCTCTGAGGTCGAAAAGCCCAGATAGTAATAGAGCATGATGGGAACACGGAATCGTTCCGGAAGTCGCATAACGTCTGACAGGACCGCCTTGGTCTCCTCCTGCGCCGTCGAAAGCGAATCGGCCAGGTTCTCAATATCCTCCACACGCCTCCATGGCTTTCGAAAGAGAGATTTGCATTCATTGATCGTGACCCGGATAAGCCATCGACGAAGATGTTCCCAGCTTTCAAATTGGGCATCGCTTTTGAGTAACTTAAGAAAGACATCCTGGGCAACATCGTCGGCGTCGGCACAATCGCGCAGGTACGTCAATGCGATCCGAAACACGACATCCCGGTGATCTTCGACCGCCTGTCTAAATGCCTGTTCTTCCATAATCACCTCCCGGTGACGTTAATGATTCTTGATGAGGCCCTCACCATAGATACGCTTTGACCGAACGGAATGTTTCAAATTCAAGCAGGAAAAACCTACCAAAAAAACCTGTCCCTTATTGGCAGGTTTTTTCAACAAAAAAGACCCGCTCCCCTGTTGAGAAGCGGGTCTTTGGAAGGACGGTTAACGCACTAGGAAATTACTCCTCGTCGTTGTCCTTGGCCTCTTCGGCGTCGTCGGTGTCCACGAGCTGGTTGAGCAGCTCATCGAGAGAAGCCATGTCCTCGTTGATGGCACCGTTGGCGGGAGCCTTCTTGTCGTCGATCGGGGCGCCCAGGAGCTCCTCGTCGGCGTCGGCGTGATGCGTCGGAGCGGAGGTACCCAGCAGGATATCGTCCGGACCGTCGGGGCTAAAGACCATCTGCAGCAGCTGCGAGAGGTCTTCCTCGTCGGCAACGTCGTCGTTGTTCTCGAGGATGTAGAGCAAGTCGTGGGCCTCCAGGCCGTCACGGAGCTCCTCGATCGCCTTGGCACCGATGCCGTCGATGCGCAGCAGATCCTCCTCGGACTTGCCGACCAGGTCGCCGACCGTCTCGATGCCGACCTCGCTGAACTTGTTGGTCCAGCGCTGCGACACGCCCAGGTCGTCGAACAGGTACAGACGAGCCTTCTCGGCGGAGATGGTGTGACCATTGCGGGTGAACGAACCGTCAGCACCGCCGAACTCGTCGTAGCCGGCCCAGTCGAGCTGCTGCGGGAGTTGCTCGTCCAGGTCCTTGAGCTCCACAGGAGCCCACTCGGGCAGCGACTTGGCGTTGGGCGAAGCCGGGCCGTCGATGTCCACGTAGCCGTCGGCCGTGCGATACGTCAGCTTGGCGTTGGCGTACGGCTTGAGGCCGGTACCAGCAGGGATCTTCTTACCGACGATGACGTTGGACTTAAGGTCGAGCAGGTGATCGACCTTGCCCTCGATGGCAGCCTCGGTAAGGACGCCGGCGGTACGGATGAACGAAGCGCTCGACAGCCAGGAGTCGATGTTGGACGCGACCTTGAGCGTACCCAGGATGACGGGCTCGGCCACAGGAGCCTGACCGCCCAGACGGGCAACGCGCTCGACCTCGTCGGCGAACTCGTAGCGGTCGACGTACTGACCAAGCAGGTACTTGGAGTCACCGGGGTTGGTGATCTGAACGCGACGCAGCATCTGACGTGCGAGCACCTCGATGTGCTTGTCGTTCAGGTCGACGCCCTGACTGGTGTAGACGTCCTTGACGCTCTCGACGAAGGTGTGCATCGTCGACTCGATGTCGGTCAGCTTGCGCAGGTTGCGGAAGTTGACGAAGCCCTTGGTGATCTGGTCGCCGGCGCGAACCTCGCAGCCGTCCTCGATCTCGGGCATAAAGCGCACCGAAGCGGGGACGCGACGCTCGTCGAGGACACGGGTGTGATCCTCGGAGTCGGTGAGCGTCAGCACGTACTCGGACTTCTCGGGCTTAATCGAGAGGTGACCGGAGTACGGAGCCAGCTCGGCCTCGCGACCCAGGATCTTCTCGTTGACGTTGCCGACGATATCGAACATACGGCTGACCGTAGGCAGACCCTGCGTAATATCGTCGACGCCAGCGACGCCGCCGGAGTGAATGGTACGCATCGTAAGCTGCGTACCGGGCTCACCGATGGACTGGGCGGCAATAATGCCGACCGCGGTACCGATGGCGACCGGACGACGGGTGGAAAGATCCCAGCCGTAGCACTTCTGGCACACGCCGTACTTGGAGCGGCAGGTGAGCAGCGCGCGAAGCTTGACCTTCTTGAGGCCCGCATCGACCATCTTCTGGATGTCGGCGACCTTCTCGATGTAGCCGTCCTGCTCAAAGAGCACGGTGCCATCGGGAGCCACGACGTCCTCAATGAAGCAACGGCCGACGAGGTCGGTGTTGAGGTCGGTGGTGCCGGGGATGATGAGGTTGTAGGTGACGCCCTCGTGCGTACCGCAGTCCTCCTCGCGGACGATGACGTCCTGGGCCACGTCGACCAGACGACGGGTCAGGTAACCAGAGTCCGAGGTGTGGGATGCGGTATCGACCAGGCCCTTACGGGCGCCGTAGGTCGAAATGAAGTACTCGAGCGGCAGCAGGCCCTCGCGGAAGTTCGCCTTAATGGGAAGGTCGATCGTCTCGCCGGACATGTCTGCCATCAGGCCACGCATGCCGCCGAGCTGACGCAGCTGGGTCTTAGAACCACGGGCGCCGGAGTCGGCCATCATATAGAGCGG
>CABUQY010000002.1 GCA_902493915.1 uncultured Collinsella sp. | reverse complement strand
TTCTTGGACATCTTGACGGCACGCTCGAGCAGACGAGAGTGCAGGTAGAAGATGTCGCCAGGATAGGCCTCGCGTCCGGGCGGACGATGCAGCGTCAGCGACATCTGACGGTAGGCCACAGCCTGCTTGGACAGGTCATCGTAGATGACGAGCACGTGGCCGCCGGGGTTGGTCTCGCTGGCGGGCTTGCCGTCCTCGCCGTTGTACATAAAGAACTCGCCAATAGCAGCACCGGCCATAGGCGCGATGTACTGCATAGGGGCGGAATCGGCAGCGGTGGCCGAAACGATGATGGTGTAGTCGAGCGCACCGTGCTGAGCGAGGGTCTCGCGGATGTTGGCAACCGTGGAGGCCTTCTGGCCGATGGCGACATAGATGCAGACCATGCCCTTGCCGCGCTGGTTGAGGATAGCGTCGATGGCGATGGCGGTCTTACCGGTCTTACGGTCACCGATGATGAGCTCACGCTGACCGCGGCCAATAGGCACCATGGAGTCGATAGCGAGCAGACCGGTCTGAACCGGCTCGCACACCGGGGTACGATCGATGACGCCGGGAGCCTTAAACTCGATGGGGCGACGGTGCGTAGCGACGATGTCGCCCAGGCCGTCGATGGGCTGGCCGAGCGGATTGACGACGCGGCCGAGCATGGCACGGCTCACGGGGATATCCATAACGCGGCCAGTGGTGCGGCACTCGTCGCCTTCCTTGATGGAGTCGACGGCACCGAACAGAACGGCGCCGACCTCGTCACGGTCAAGGTTCTGGGCAAGGCCGAAGACGGTCTCACCGGTATCGGAGCTCTTGAACTCCAGAAGCTCGCCTGCCATGGCGCTCTTGAGGCCGGAGACGCGCGCGATGCCGTCGCCTACCTCGTCGACCGTTGAAACCTCATGCGTATCGACCGTCGCGGAGAGGCTCGTGAGCTGCTCCTGCAGTTTCTTGGCGATATCCTGGGCATTGAGGGTTTCGGACATTAGGCTTCACCTCCGTACGAATTAGCAGAGTTTGCGAGGGTCTCCTGCGCGATGCGCAGCTGCGTCTTGACGGAAATGTCACGACGCTCGCCGCGGGCCTCGAGCACCAGGCCGCCCACGATAGACGGGTCGACCTGCTCGATAAGGAATACCTTGCGGCCGAAGTCCTGCTCGCATTTCTTAGTGATGGTTTGACGCAGCTCGTCGTCGAGCGGGATCGCCGTGGTGACGGTCACGCCCACTACATCCTCGTCTTCCTCGGCAACATACTTAAAGGCAGCTGCCACCTTGGGAAGAAGGTCGAGCTGGTCGCGCTTGGACATGGTGTCGAGCACGGCGATGATCTCGGGGCTGGCGCTAGCCAGACGCTCGATCATCTCGAGGTCCTCGAACACATGGTTCTCGGCCTTAGCGGCTTCCAGAAGGGAGCGCGCGTAGGTCTCGAGCACCTTGTCCTGATAGCGGCTAGTCGGCATTCAGGCTACCTGCTTCCTGGATGTAGCGCTCGATGAGCTTCTTCTGCTCGGCATCGTCCTCGAGTGCCTCGCCCACGATCTTGGTGGCGACGGCAACGGACAGGTCGGCGATGGAGCTCGCGGCACCGGCGTAGATGGACTTGCGCTCGTCCTCGACGGTCGTATGAGCCTTGGCGATGATCTCCTCGGCCTCCTTGTGAGCAGCCTCGATGATACGGGCACGCTCGGACTCGGCGTCCTTACGGGCCTCGAGAACAATGTCGGCAGCCTGACGACGGGCGTCGGTGACGATCGAGTCGGACTCAGCACGCTTGGCGATAGCCTCCTGCTTGGTCTTCTCGGCCTCGTCGAGGCTCTCCTCGATCTTCTTGCCGCGCTCCTCCATGGTTTTCATGATGCCCGGCAGGGCGACCTTGGCCAGCACGATCCAGATAATCAGGAAGGCGATAAGCGCCGGGATGAACTCCGCCATCTTAGGGATGAGGATGTCCGCACCGGCAGCGCCGTCCTCGGCGAACGCGGAAACCGGCATGAGCAGCGCGGCCGCGGACGCGGAGAGTGCGATCGCGCTCTTCTGGGATGAAAGATTCATACTTGACGCTCCGTGCTATTTAACGATCAGCGCGACAACGAAGCCGATCAGAGCCAGAGCCTCGCCGAAAGCGGAGCCCATGATGAAGACGGTGAACACGCGGCCCTGGACCTCAGGCTGACGGGCCATAGCACCCGTAGCACCCAGAGCAGACAGGCCGATAGCAAGACCAGCGCCGATAACACCGAGACCGTAACCGATAACTCCCACGATTCCTCCTTTGTCGTGCGTGTCTTATTTCACGCAGGATAACCTTTTTATAACTGCCGGGCTCCATGGGTACGGGCACCGGCGGTTTAACGAATTACCTTACCTTTAAGGCGCGAACGGAAGACTACTCCTCCTCCGCGACCTCCTCTGCCTCGGAGACATACACGGCGGTAAGGACCGTGAAGACGTAAGCCTGGATGGCGCCGACCACAAGCTCGATCGCATAGATCAGGATGAGAATGGCAAGCCAGGCCAGCGAAGGCAGGGCGCCGACGGCGTGGGCCGCGGAAACCTGCTGAAGCAGCGGCTGCATGAACATGCTCGCCATGATGGCGAACGAGCCCATGACCACGTGTCCTGCGAACATGTTGCAGAACAGACGGACGGCGAGCGTGATGAGGCGCAGGAAGGTCGAGAAAAGCTCGACGACCCACACGAGCACGTTCATCGGGAAGCTCACGCCCTGCGGAGCGAGGCTCTTGATGTAGCCGATCACGCCGTGAGCCTTGCATCCGTAGTAGATGAAGTACACGAAGGCGAAGATGGCGAGCGCGGCGGTGGAGCCGATTGCACCGGTGCCGGGCTTCATTCCCGGGATCAGGCCGATCATGTTATTGATCAGGATGAACAGGAAAAGCGAGCACAGGAACGGGAAGTGCTTCTTCCAGTTCTCACCCACGACGCCCTTGCCGATATCGTTCTCGACGTACTCGATGATGTACTCGAAACCGTTGACGAAGAAGCCCTTGGGGACCAGAGTCTGCTTCTTCTTGAACACGGCCAGGACGATCAGGAGCACGATCGTGGAGACGATCAGCCAAAACGAGTACTGCGTGATGCCGCAGCTCAGATCGCCCACGACAGGGGTGGAGCTGAACTCGCTGACCAGATGATTAATCTCATCAGGCAGCTTTTCAAAAATTTCCACGACTTACCTTTCGACCTCATGAGGATCTCGTAGCGCCTTGGCGACGCGAACCGCGCAGGCGGCCATAAAGGCCACGAAGCCGATCGCCTCGCCCAGGAGGAACATGCGAAATGCCTCTCCGAACAACACAAACACAACCAAGGTAAAGACGAGCAGAGCGATTGCCGAGACCGCCAGACTCACCATACCCTTGAGCATGTCCGCATTCTGCTTATCGTCAAGAACCGGCTTGAGCGTAAAGACAAAGGGAAGGAAGGCAATCGCGCCCGCGATGGCACCTGCAACGATAGCGAGCAGATCGGCTATCTGAAACACTGGCGTCCTCACTTTCCTTTTTTATCGCCTCACAGGACAGTTCCCGCCAAACATTGGTGACTATTGTACGAGCCAATCGCTAAAGTACAACCGAAAAAGCATCGGTTAATACGCACCTGTTCGTTTTCTTAAGACCTTCTTTATGCCGCAGGTACGGTAATACGTTTTTCTCGAACCCTGCGGGGCAAAACGTCCGTTAACAGGAGTGCGCGCGGTCGTCTTTTGCTCGCCCGCGCGCACCATTTCTTCGTATTTTCGACGTTAGCCGGTATGGCCCAGAGATTACAGCGTGCCGTAGATGCGGTCGCCGGCGTCGCCCAAGCCGGGAACGATGTAGGCAGCTTCGTTGAGATGGCCGTCGATGGCGCAGGTATAGATATGCACATCGGGGTCCTTCTCAGTCAGCGACTTGAGGCCCTCGGGGGCCGCGACGATGCACAGCATGCGGATGTCCTTGACACCGCGCTCGCGCAGGTAGCTGATGGCCATCTCGGCCGAACCGCCCGTGGCGAGCATGGGGTCGACGACCAGGCAGATGCGCTGGTCGATATCCTTGGGCATCTTGCAGTAATACTCGTGCGGCTCGTGGGTAACCTCGTCGCGCTCCATACCGATGTGGCCCACGCGAGCGGAGGGTACCAAGTCGAGGATGCCATCGACCATGCCAAGGCCTGCACGCAGAATGGGAACGATGGCGAGCTTTTTGCCGGCGAGCTGCTTAAACGTTGCGGTGGTGATGGGGGTCTCGACTTCGACGTCTTCCATGGGCAGGTCGCGCATGGCCTCGTAGCCGTCAAAAAGTGCGAGTTCGCGCACGAGCTGGCGGAACTGGTTGGTGCCGGTGTTTTTGTCGCGCAGAATCGACAGCTTATGCTGGACGAGCGGGTGATCGACAAGGGTCACACGGGACGTATCGTAGGTGACGGTCATGGGTTGATTGCCCCTTTCGTTGCGGCCGGAAGATGGCCTTGCTGACAAGGCGCATGGCGATGTTGTTGCCGCGCGCCGTGCATAAGTTTAGCGGTTTGTTGTATCGAGCAGCCCATCGCAGCCCTACTGTGCGGTACTGAGCGAGCGCTTGACTGCATCACGCCAGCCCGCAAGGTTTTGCTCGCGACGCTCGGCGGACATATGGGGAAGGAAGGTCCTAACGATCTGGGCATTTTGCTCCAGCTCTTCAAGGTCTTCCCAATAGCCGACGGCAAGACCCGCCAAGTACGCGGCACCGATTGCCGTGGTCTCCACCGTCTCGCATTGCAGCACGGGGATATCCAGCAGGTCGGCCTGGAATTGCATGATGAACTCGTTGCGCGAGGCGCCGCCATCGACGGACAGGCGCTCAATCGAAAGTCCCACGTCCTGCTCCATGGCGCGCAGCACGTCATAACTCTGGTAGGCCATGGACTCGCAGGCCGCACGCACAATGGTCGCGCGACTCGAGGCACCGGTCAGGCCGCACACGATACCGCGGGCACGCGGGTCCCACCAGGGAGCGCCCAGGCCAGCGAAGGCGGGGACGAAGTAGCAGCCCTCGTTGTCGTTGATCGAAGCGGCGAGTTGCGCGGACTCGCTCACACTCGAGATGATGCCCATGTTGTTGCGCAGCCAGTTCATGGTTGAGCCGGCAGCAAAGATGGAGCCCTCGAGTGCATAGCTGATCTTGCCGTCCGCGGCGATACCGATCGTGGAGACCAGACCGTTCTTGGATTCGACGACCTCGTCGCCGGTGTTCATGAGCATAAAGCAACCCGTGCCATAGGTGTTTTTGGTCTGGCCGGGATGGAAGCAGCAGTGGCCGAACAGCGACGCCTGCTGATCGCCCGCCACGCCCATGATGGGCGGCATGTTGGTCATGATGTCGCTCGCGACGCGGCCGTAGTCGCCCGAGCTCCAACGAACCTCGGGCATCATGGAACGTGGAACGTCAAAGAGCGCCAGCAGGTCGTCGTCCCAATCGAGCGTATGGATATTAAAGAGCGCCGTGCGGCTGGCATTGGTGTAGTCGGTGGCAAAGACCTGACTGCCGGTGAGGTTGTAGATGAGCCAGGTATCGATGGTGCCGAACATGAGGTCGCCCGCCGCCGCGCTCTCACGCGCACCGTCGACGTTGTCGAGGATCCACTGCACCTTGGAAGCCGAGAAATACGGATCGAGCGTGAGTCCCGTGCGGGAGCGCACCAGCTCTTCTGCGCCCCGCTCGACCAGCTCGTCGATCAGAGGTGCGGTGCGACGGCATTGCCACACGATGGCGTTATAGATGGGTTGGCCGCTTATGCGGTCCCACACCACCGTGGTCTCGCGCTGGTTGGAGATACCGATGGCGGCGATGCGGTCAGAATGGATGCCGCTCTTAAACTGGACCTCCATCATCACGCCGATCTGGCTGGCAAGCACCTCCATGGGGTCTTGCTCTATCCAACCGGGACGCGGGAAGCTGGTTTTGACGCTACGACGTGCCTGCGCGACGATGCAGCCGTACTCGTCGACGATGGTCGCAAGTACCGAGGTGGTGCCGCAGTCGAGCGCCATGATGTAGGAACCGCCAAAGTTAAACGAGGCATCTTCCATGCCCAGGCTGCCCAGATTCAACGACATCGCTTACACCTTTCTATTGCATCGGGTCGGACAGGACCCGTTCGATCTCTGATGCGGGAAGTGCGCCTTGGCGCAGGATCTGGAGCTCGCCGTGCTGAAATGACACAATGGTTGAGGCATCGCGGCACGGGGTCTCGCCGGCGTCGACGGCCACATCGACCCCCTCCAGGATGCGCTCCTCCACCGTGGCAAAACTTGCGGGCGCGGGCGCGCCATGCGTGTTGGCGCTGGTGCAGGCAAGGGGGCTGCCGCAGGCGCGAATGAGCGCTTGTACCACGGGCGAGGCCGAAGCGCGAAGTGCCACCGTGTCGTCGGCGGCGCGCATAAAGGTCGGCACGCAGGGGGCCGCCTTGACCACGATAGTCAGGGCGCCCGGCCAGCATCGTCGGGCGAGCGCGCGGGCCTCATTAGGGATATCCACGCCATAGCGGTCGAGCTCCTCGGCATCATCGACCAACCAGGCAACCGTTTGGGTGAGCTCGCGCTGCTTGAGGGTAAAGATACGACGATAGCCGGTACCGAGTGCGGGGACCGCGGCGCCGTTGACGGTGGCCTGCGGATCGCGCGGCCACGGCAGAGGTTCACTTGTATCTTGTGGAACGGCATCCGAGAAGGCGTTGACCGCCACGGCGACACCGTAGACCGTTTCGGTTGGAATAAGCGCCAGGCCGCCGCTACCGAGTAGCTCGGCCGTGCGCTCGACTGCAAGCCGATGCGGCTCGCGCGCTCCCTCGTATACCCGATAGACCGTCCGCATGTGTATGCCAGCCCCTCACGCTCTGATGCAAGTTTGTTTACTGTGGGGCATTCTCGCACGAAACGTTCAACCTAATTGACCAAAGCGCATGTTGGTTTGGTGAGCGGCTCTAGTAGTCGGTGAAAGTGAGGGGGTTATTGGACGGCCACGAACTTCTTTGGTCTTCCGGCGTGGCGTTCTTGGGCAGCGTAACGCTCGATGCTGTCTATCGTTATCATCCGACGGCCGTCGACGAGTTCAACATCGAGCTTTCCGGCTTTGACCAGCGCGGTAATCCGCGGAGCGGAGACTTTGAGGTCCTGCGCCGCGTCTTTAAATGTTCGGCACGCCGCTTCCCGAGCGTCCTCGTGGTCGATTTCGACTGAAAGGGCCACGACCTCGGCCGAGCGTTCGTACCCTGCCGGAGTCAAACCGTTGTTGAGGTCGTCGGCCAAAAACGCCATCAGCGCCTCGGTGGCATGGACAATCGCTTCTTCGCGCGTATCGCCATCGGCAAAGGCGCCGGGAATCTGCGGGAAGCTGGCGCAGTAACCGTCGTCTTCTTTTATGAGAACGCAGTCATAGGTAAATCGCTGTCTCATTTTGCCTCCAACTACCATCCAGCTTGGCGTCGAATACTTGCCCACGTGCCCTTCTTTGGTCGATCCCCACCAGAGCCGTTCACGGTGACAACACGGTCACCAGAAACATACTTAGCGTGACTACCGACTTGCGCGACCTTCACGAATCCATCGTGCTTGAGTAGGGCAATGATTTCCCGAAAGGTAGGAGGTTGCATGGGCCGACCTCTTTCAGCCGTCCTAATTATAAACTAATTTATAATTTTTACTAACTAGTTAATAAATATTACTGGCGCTGTTTGGGCTCGGTGACGATAGCTCGGACGATGCGGGGGCGATCGGTGAGGTCGTGGACGATGCGTACGTCCGACAGACCCGCCTGACGACAGAGTTCGGCCGCGGCATCGAGGGCGCCCTCGTAGAGCTCGCAGGCAAACAGGCCGCCGGCGCGCAGCATGTAAGGCGCCGCATTGAGCAGACGGCGGAAGATATCGAGGCCGTCGGCACCGCCCTCGAGCGCCAGATCGGGCTCAAAGTCCTTGACCTCGTGCGGCAGCGAGCGCATGACATCGGTGGGGATGTAGGGCGGGTTGGAGACGAGCACGTCAAAGGTGCCCCACTCCTCGCGGGGAATGGAGCTCACCAGGTTGGTGAGGCTGAAGGCAACCTCATCGGACGTGAGCCCGAGCGCGTCGCGGTTTTTGGTGGCAAGGTCGATAGCGCGCGGTTCGATATCGGTAGCGGTGCAGGTGACGTGGTCGCGGCGCTCCCAGGCAAGGGAGAGCGAGATGCAGCCGGTGCCGCAGCCGACCTCGAGAACGCGGGCGATGCGGGGCTCGGCTGGGGCAGGCGCAGCGGCATCCTGAGCTGAAGCCGTCTCCTGGTCGGCACCCTCGATGGCGATGCCGTATCCGTCGAGATCGGGCTCGGCGGCTTCCGCCGCTTCGGCTTCTGCTGCCTGCGCGGCGGCTTCCTCGGCCTCGCGGTCGGCCAGTTCCTCGGCATAGGCGCGGCTACCGAGCACGTCGCTACCCAGCGCAGCCTCATCGGCGGCCGTCAGGTTGGCGGCACGGCGCTCGGCGGCCGCGCGTTCGTCAGCCAGCGCCGCCTCGGCTTTGCGGGCCTGCTCGACCTCATCGTTCCAAGGCAGCTCCACGCGCTGGCGGGCAGCGGCCTCGGGGCTCAGCACCTCGGCATCCAGATAGTTCAGAACTTCTTCGACGAGCATCTCGGTCTCGGGGCGCGGGATGAGCACACCGGGGGCGCACGCGACGTCGATCATGCGAAACTGCGTGCTACCGGTGATGTACTGCAGCGGCTCGCCCTTCGCGCGACGGACGACCGCCGCGTGCATGGTCTCGAGCTGCGCTGCGTCGAGCGTCTCGTCCATGCGCATATATAAGTCGATACGCGCCAGACCCGTAGCTGCGCACAGCAGCCACTCGGCAGAAAGACGGGGGTGCTCCTCGCCGCGCTCGGCCAGGTACTCCTTGGTCCACTCGAGACAACGCTTGATGGTCCAAATCTCGTTTGCCATGGGGCCCTCCCCTCTTAAGCGCCGGACGGCGCGCGAATGTCGGAGCAGATTGTACGCGAGGCCAGCGCTTGGCAAGGGACGATTGAAGGCAATTATCGAGAATCAGCCCAGAATTTTGCTTGGAACCTGCCTGAAATGTTCATTCGTCGACGTCTAAATCTGCATTCGTCAAGCTTTTGGCAAGGTTGACCCAAAACTGACCAATATCTAACCAAGAACTTGCCAAATCACTTGACGCGCGACCCATCAAAAATCGCCCCGCGACTTCTCGGACGCTTTTTCGAGCATTATTTTCAATAGCAGATGAATGCCGTCAATTACCTTAAGCAGGTAAGCAGCTCAAATGACATCACAGCCAACTGAATAAAATATCAAGGCAATGTCACCAATGACTGCCCTACGGATCATTTGACAACCAAGGAAACTCCGATGTTTTGGCAATGCCAGCGAGCGACGTCCAGAGCGAACAAGTTGGCATGAAAAAGGCAAGGCATAGACCTTCTGGTCATGCCTTGCCTTTTGAATGACAAATTGTCGCTCTGGGCGGCGCGCAGCGTCGAGCAGTTACGGCGTTTGGTAAAACGCCGTAACTTAAACGGCCTGTGCCAGCTTCTCGGCTCGCTCGGCGGCGGCGAGCGCCTCGATGACGGTGCCGAGCTGATCGCCCAGAAGGACGCCGTTGTAGGTGGAGTTGAAACCGATGCGGTGATCGGTCACGCGGTCCTGGGGCTGGTTGTAGGTACGGATCTTCTCGGAACGGTTGCCGTGGCCGATCTGGCTCTGGCGCTCGGCACCGAGCTCAGCCTGCTGCTTCTCGAGCTCCATCTCGTACAGACGGGCGCGCAGCATCTGCATGCAGACTTCGCGGTTCTGAATCTGGGAGCGCTGTTCCTGCGACTGCACCACGGTGTTGGTGGGCAAGTGGGTGATGCGCACGGCGGAGTAGGTAGTGTTAACGCACTGACCGCCAGGGCCGGAGGCGCAGTAGGTGTCGATGCGCAGGTCGGACTGGTTGATCTGGACGTCGATTTCCTCGGCCTCGGGAAGCACGGCGACGGTAGCCGTGGAGGTCTGAATGCGACCCTGGGACTCGGTCTTGGGGACGCGCTGGACGCGGTGCACGCCGGACTCGAACTTCATGACGGAGTAAACGCGGTCGCCCTCGACCTTGAACTCAATGGACTTAAAGCCGCCGGCCTCGCTGGGGCTGGAATCGAGCACGGTGGTCTTCCAGCCGCGCGACTCGCAAAAGCGCTGATACATCTTGTAGAGGTCGCCGGCGAAGATGGCCGCCTCGTCGCCACCGGCGGCGGAGCGAATCTCGACGATGGTGTTCTTGTCGTCGTTGGGGTCGCTCGGGATGAGCATGTACTTGATGTCTTCCTCGAGTTGGGGAAGCTTGGCCTCGTTTTCGGAGATGTCCATCTGGAGCATCTCCTTCTCATCGGCATCGGTGGTATCGTGCAGCATTTCCTTGGCAGCCTCGATGTCATCGAGCGCGCCGATGTACTCGCGCGAGGCGGCGATGAGGTCGGACTGGTGCGCGTACTCCTTGTTGAGACGCGTGAACTCCTTGATATCGGAGGCGACGGCCGGGTCGGAAAGCTTCTTCTCGAGCTCCTCGTAGGCCTTGATGATCTTTTCGAGCTTGTCGCGCATGGCGGGACTCCTTTATATGCGTGAAGGTGAAAATCGGCAGAGTTGATGGGGCGCGGGGCACCGCTGCGGGGGTAAGCCCGGCTAGAACATGTCGATCTTCAGATACATGCGCATCCCTTCGCGTATGGGGTACATAGTTGCGGTCTAACCCATACATGATAGCGTGCGCAGGCAAACCTGCATATAACCCGCACGGAATCCGACAAAGGGACAGTCCCTTTGTCGGATTCTAAAGCGTATGGAGTAGGGCGATGAGGAAGCAAACACCCTGGAGGTAGGCGCGGCGGGTGATGCGCTCGTTGGTGCCGTGGACGCCTCGGTCGCACTCGTCATCATCGACCACAAAGGCCGAGAAGCGAATGCACTCAGGGCAAATGTGCTGGTAGTTGGCAGCGTCGGTCGCACCGATCACGGTCGAGGGCACAATTGCCACTGGCTCGAATGATCCGTTTTCCTCCATCCCCTTTGGATCACGGAAATAGCGGACGGCGATGGAGCGAACCGCCTCGAGACCGGGACCACCGATGCGCGGGGACGGCGAGGGTTCGGAGCTGCCGGGGCCCAGCTCCACTTTGACACGACCGGCAAGGTCCGCCCCGGCAACCGCCTCACGGCAGCGCGCCACAACGTCGGCCACGCTCGTGCCCTCGAGCATGCGGAAGTTAATGTTGGCCCACATATCCTGCGGCATTACGTTGGCGCCGGTGCTGCCACCCTCGATCTGCGTGGGCGCGCAGGTGGTCGTCACCAGCGGATAGAGCTTTTTGCTGGCGAGGCAATCGCGGACAATGGCATCCCCGTTGGCGGCAATTTCATCGGCCGTGTAGAGCCCCAACTCGACGAGTTGGGCGGCAAGCAAGTCGGTCACGCGCGTCGGCCACTCGATATCGCAGATTGCGGTGATGGCACGGCTGAGCACCTCGAGTGAAGTGCCCCCGTAGGGGTTGGAGGAATGCCCGCCCTCGCTACGCGTCCTCAACACGATATCGGCGTAGCCCTTCTCGGCAAGGTCGGCATGCATAAGCCAGCCCTCGCCCGCGCCATACTCGGCAGCTGGAACGATGCGGTAGTCACCCTCGTCGATCAGGTACTCAAGCTCAATGCCGCGCTCCTCGAGCGCGCGGCCGATGGCGCCTGCGCCATACTGCGTAGTCTCCTCGTCCTGGCCAAAGGCCAGGAGCAGCGTGCGCTCGTGCTGCCAACCGTGCGCCAGCGCATACTCAACCGCCTCGAGAATGCCTGCGACCTGGTCTTTCATATCGATGGCGCCGCGACCCCAAATGTAGGTGTCGTCTACATGCCCGCTAAAGGGGGCGTACGTCCAGTCGTCCTCGGTACCCGGCACCACGGGGACCACGTCCATGTGACCCATGAGCACAACGGGCTTGAGTGCGGGGTCGGAGCCGGAAAGCGTCACCAGCAACGAATGATCGATGAGCTCGACCTTACCCGCTGTAAATACGTGCGGCCAGGCCTGCTGCATATAGGCGCGCAGGTTGGCAAACGCCTGCCAGTCAACCGCCTCGGCATCCATGCTCGAAATCGTCGGGAACGACAGCACGCGGCCCAGACGCTCGCACGCACCAGCCTCGTCCAGATCGGCAAAATCATCCTCATGCGCAAAAAAGCGCCAAACCTCGGCCATGACATCCTTTCGATTGTGACGACAAGGGCCGCCCCACCGGAGCGGCCCTGCCACATAAGCGCTTGCGGTTGGTTATTTGTCCTCGAGATAACGCGAGAGGAACTCGCGGGTACGCTGGTGCTTGGGGTTGCCAAAGAGCTCTGCCGGCGCGGCGTCCTCGAGCACTACGCCCTTGTCCATAAAGACCACGCGATCGGACACGGTGCGGGCAAAGGCCATCTCGTGCGTGACGACGACCATGGTCATGCCGTCGGCAGCAAGTTTGCGCATGACCTCGAGCACCTCTCCCACGATCTCGGGGTCGAGTGCGGAGGTCGGCTCGTCGAACAGCATGATCTGCGGATTCATACATAGGGCACGAGCGATGGCCACGCGCTGTTTTTGACCACCGGACAGGCGACCCACGGCGGCGTGCGCGAACTTCTCGAGCCCCACGCTCGCCAGATGCTCCATCGCGACCTTCTCGGCCTCGTCCTTGCTCATCTTTTTGAGCGTGACGGGCGCGAGCGTGCAGTTGTCGAGCACGTCCATGTTGTTGAACAGGTTAAAGCCCTGGAACACCATGCCGATGTCCTCACGCAGCTTGTTGATGTTGCAGCGCTCGGCCGTGAGGTCCTGGCCGTGGAACCAGATGTGGCCCGCGTCCGGGGTCTCGAGCAGGTTGAGGCAGCGCAGGAAGGTCGACTTACCCGAACCCGAGGCTCCGATAATGGTGACGACCTCGCCGGGGTTAACGGACAGGTCGATGCCCTTGAGTACCTCGAGCGAGCCGAAGCTCTTGCGCAGGCCCTCGACGCGGATGAGCGGCTCATTGGTCTGTGCGGCGGCCGCAACGCCGGTAATGGCGGTATCTGCCATGATGATTCTCCTCGTCCTAAGCCTAGTTGGAGCTGGGCAGCGTGACCGGAGCCTCGGCGCCGAGCTTTTTGCCAAAGGCCTCGAGCAGGCGGCTCGCCACGAGCGTCAGGATCAGGTAGACCACGAGCGCCACGCAGTAGACCTCCATCTGGCGGTAGTACACGCCGGCGACGGTGGTGGTGGCGTACATGAGGTCGAACACGCCGATAACCGAGAGCACCGACGAATCCTTGATGTTGATGATGAGCTCGTTGGTGAGCGCCGGAATCGCGTTTTTAATGCCCTGGGGGAACACGACTTTGCGCATGGCTTGCCACTGCGACAGGCCCAGCGAGCGTGCTGCCTCGGCCTGGCCGGGATCGATGGACTCGATGCCGCCGCGCAGGACCTCCATCATGTAGGCGGTGGAGTTGAGCGAGATGGTAACGAGGCCGGCGGTGAAGGTGCTCCAAATCTGGTTGGCCTGAGCGGTCTCGAAGCCCATGCCGCGCAAAACGGTGAAGCCCGCGTAATAGATGAGCAGACCCTGGACCATCATGGGCGTGCCGCGCACGATGGTGGAGTAGACGGTCGCAAAGCCGCGGCCGATGCTCTTAAAGAAGCGCACCAGGTCGTTATCCACGCGGTCGAACGTCTGAATACGCAGGAACACAAAGAGCAGTGCCAGGAAGAATGCGATGACAGTGCCGAAGGTGGCAAGCGCGATGGTGATCTCGATGCCGCGGATGAAGAAGTCGCCGCTCTTGTAGGTCATGTAGACCAGGCTCGACAAAAAGTCGCTGGGGTTGGAATCCGAGACAATGCTCACCTGCACCAGGTCGATAAACGACATGATGCAGCGGTCCACGAAAAAGATCGCTGCGATGGCGACCACAACATAGCTACCCAGGCGCGCGCCGCGGCGGAAACGCTCGGATGCGAACGGCGACTTTTCGCGATAGTCGTTCCAGTACATGAGCTTGGTGACCAGCGCCGCCGCCGACACGACGAGCCAGGCCCAAAGGATTGCCCAGAGGCAGTCTTGGAACACGCCCGTAGGCGCCAAGAAACTCATCGGCGTGGGGTTGCGCTGGCTAAACGCCAGGCCGAGCGCCGCGATGACGCTCGTGCCCAGGTATACATAACGGTGGTCGGCCTTGATAAAGGAGGCCAGGCGATTGATGGTTTTCATGCTGCCTCCCTATGCCGGCTGACGGTCGAGGCACGCGTCCCACATTTGGTCGCGCTCCTCTTGGCTAATGCCCTTGAGTGTCTTGTCGATGAGCTTAAGCAGCTTGTCCGAGCCCTTGCGGCAGCCGACGTTTGCCGTGACTTCCTGCTTAAAGCCCTCGCCCTCGGCAAATCGAATCGGCACGATACCCGGGTTTTGGGCCATATAGCCCTTCTCGTTCTCGGTATTGTAGGTCACGGCGTCGCAGGTGCCCTGCAGCAGGTTCGAAAACACCGTGGGGACCGAATCGACCGGGTTCTTGTGGACAACGCCCGGGATCTCGTCGATGACGGTGTCGAGCATGGTGTCCTTTTGGCCGAGGACCGTTGCGCCGCTAAAGTCGCTGAGCTTGGTCGCATTTTGGTAGGGCGAGCCCTCTTTTACGAACAGGCCAAAGTAGCCAATGAAGTACGGGTCGGAAAAGCCGACGGACTCCTCGCGCTCGGGCGTGGCGCTCATGCCGGCAATGATGAGGTCGATCTGGCCGTTGTTGAGCGAATCGATAAGACCCGAGAAGCTCTGCTTGACGGCAACGGGCTCGCCACCGAGGGCCTTGCAGACGATCTTGGCGATCTGCACGTCGTAACCATCGGCATAGGCGCCCTGCACGTTGTCGATGGGGATAGTGTACTTGCTGGCTTCGGAGACCTGCCAGTTGTACGGGGCGTAGGCCGCCTCCATGCCGATGCGGATCTTGTCCTTGCCGATCACGGAATCGGACAGGTCGTCGCGACCGCCGCCCGTCGTGGGCTGGACCACTTCCAGCGTGGATGGGCGCTGGCAACCGGCAAGTGCGCCGGCGACGACGGAAGCGCTCGCAGCAAACGCACTGCCTAAGAAGATACGACGGCTGCACACCGGCTGTGGATGCGCGTCGCGTTGATGGGGAGAATGCATAATCTGCCTTCCCTGTTGAATCGTATGCTGACGACTTAACAGGATACCGCTCAGCGCTACCTCCAGCAAATGCATATATAAATGCATATATACAAGTTTACGAACTGAAAACGATTGATAGTCGTTGGGGACGTTCTTAAACGACTAGTCAAACAAGAACGTCCCCAACGACTAGGCATGAAAAAGGCAAGGCATAAACCTTCTGGTCATGCCTTGCCTTTTGAATGACAAATTATCGCTCTGGACGGCGCGCAGCATCGACCGAGCGGCGGAACCTCTAGAGCAAGGTAACGCTAAAGCTGCGCTTGTCCGTCTCGCCGGGAGCCAAGGTGATGGTGTTGACCTTGTGCTCAAAGACGTCGTCCTCGGTGTCCGTGGTGGTATGACCGGTCCAGGGCTCGAGCGCCACAAACGGGGCGTCGTTGGCGGCAGACCACACGCCGATGTACTTAAAGCCCTCAAAGTCGATCTTGACGCCGTGGCCCGACTTGCGGCCGCGCAGCGTGAGCGTGGAGCCCGGGGTATCGGTGAACATGATGGCGTCGTTATCGAAGCTGCGGTGCGTGATGGGCAGCACGTCCGAGTTATCGGGAGCCTTGTAGCTACCCTCGAACGTCATGAGGCCATCGGGCGTGATGATGGGGGCCTCGTTGGTCCAAGCCTCGGTAAATGCCAGCTCGTAATCCTCGAACGCCTCGTCCTCGGCACCGGGAGCAGGTACGTTAAATGCGGGGTGGCCGCCCACCGAGAACGGCAGGTCCACGTCGCCGGTATTGGTGACGGCAAAGGTCTGGGTAAGTGTGGCGTCACCAGTCAGGGCATAGGTCATGTTGAGCTTAAAGTGGAACGGAAAGGCCTTGAGCGACTCGGGCGTGTCGGTGATCTCGTACGTTACCGAGGAGCCGTCCTCCGAAACCTCGACCAGCTTGTGCTCGACGATGCGCGCGAGGCCGTGGCGCGGCATCTCGCAGGTGCCAGCCGCAGACGTCGCCGTGTTGTTGCGCAGCGAGCCCACAATGGGGAACAGGATGGGCGCATGCTTGCCCCAAAAGGCGGGGTCGCCCTGCCACAGATACTCGTTGCCGTTGAGGGCAAGGCTCGTGAGCTGAGCGCCCATGGAATCGATGGCCGCGGTGAGGCTGCCGCGCTTGATGGTAGTGACGGTAGACATGCTACTTCCTCCAAAAGTAAACAATAGTGTCGAGGGCTATTGTCCCACTCTTGGCGGCGGGGTTGAGCGACAGGCGCAGTTATTGAGCAATAGCGTAAAGGTCAAACCCGCCCTGCGGAGTGCTATCGACCGTATCGGGCGCCTGCGAGTTAAAGCTCACGGGAACCATGCGCTTTGAGGCGCGGAAGCGCGTGCCGTCGGTGGCGACGGGCGGTTCGTCGACGGTGAGCTCGTAGTCGCCGGGCTTGAGCTCGATGCCGTCACCAGCGGAATTGACGTATTGATACTCGTCAATCGTCTGCCCTTTGAGCGTACGCCCCACGATGTGGATGAGCATTTGGCTGTCGCCACGCGCGGTGTCCCACATCGCGCCGTCCTTGACCTCAACCGACACATGTACCGAGCGCGTGCGGCTGAGCGATTGCTCGACAGACATCTCGACCTTGGCGGCGTCTTGACGCTGCTGCTCGACATGGCTCCAAACGCTACCGATTGCCGAGCAGGCGATAACGCCGGCCATGAAGGCGATGAGGATGGGGCCGAGCGGAGAACGGCGGCCCGCGTCTTCCTCACGAGCCAGGTCGGGGCGATGTGTGGGCGCAGGCGCCTGGGCGCCTTGCGCGGGCACGTCGAGAATGCTGAAGGATGCCGTGCTGTCGGGGTCGATGGTGTGACGCGGCTGCGGGATCTTTGCCGGCGAGATGGACATGTCCGCCGGCTCACCGAGTGTGGCCGTGGCATCGGCCTTAGCCTCATCGGCCTCGGCTTGGGCCCAAGCCTGCTCAAAGGTCAGGGGCTCGGCGGCATCGGAGGCGGCATCAGGCTCGACAGCGGCATCGTTGCCGGTCTCGTCCTCGTCGCTCGACACGTCACGCGACGCGGGCTCGTCCCACTCCTCGTCCGGAGCCTCGCCCTCGCTATACCACCATTCAAAGTTATCGATATCCATACGGGGCGCCCCTTAGGCCTCGCAAATAAACACTCGCTAGTCTTATACCCCCAGACGGCACCGAAGCTCACCCGCGCCGGACACGAAAACCGTCACAACATTCGACGTTTTTCCTCGTTTTCGAGATTTTCATCGAATGTTGTGACGGTTTAGGCGGCAGCCACGCCGCGAATGTGACAAAGAGACTGTCCCTTTGTCACATTCTGTTAGAGTTGCAGGGATTGAATCCCGCTTATTCACGCGACATTGGAGTGACAACCTTGACCGCCGCAACCACGCCAAAAAGTAAGTCAACCGCCGCCGCGCTCTCCCCCGCGCGCACCAAGCTCTGCCTGGCGCTGCTCGTGTTGTTAGGCTTTTCGCTCGGCTGTTCGGAGTTCGTGGTCATCGGCATCGAAAGTGACTTGGCGACGGAACTCGGCGTATCGCTTGCCACCGCAGGCCAACTTATTAGCGTGTTCGCACTGATCTACGCTATCGCGACGCCGGTGCTCGCGCTCAGCACGGGGCGCTTCCGTCGTTACCAACTGCTCGTGTGCTATAGCATCGTCTTTGTGCTCGGCAATCTGGTCATGGCGCTGGCACCCAACTTTCAAGTGCTGTTCGCCTCGCGCATCATCTTGGGCTCCGTCTCGGGCGCACTGCTCGCCGTGGGCGTGACGTATATCCCCGAGCTGCTGTCCCCGCAGCAGACCTCACTCGCCATCTCGGTGGTGTACGGCGCGTTTTCCGTGGCAATGGTCTTTGTCACTTCGATCGGCAAGTTTGTGGCCGACACGCTCGACTGGCACGTGGCCATGTACGGCACGCTGACCTTTGCCGTTCTGATCTGCGGAGCGCTCGTGATGTTTATGCCGCGCGCTGGGCAAACCGACGAGCCCGCCACCTTTCGCGAGCAGGCGGGTCTGCTACGCGAGCCGAGCATCGTCACCGGCATGCTCATCTTTTTGTTTGGCGTGGGGTCGGTCTACGTTTTCTATGGCTACGTGACGCCTTATCTTGAGCAGGTGCTGGGCATGGGCACGGTCGAAGCCAGTACCACGCTCATGGCCTACGGCGTGTTCTGCCTGATCTCGAACATCCTGGGCGGATGGATCGATGCGCGCTTTGGCATGAAGGCGCTGCTTGTGACGTTCGTGCTGCAGGCTGCGGCGTTACTCGGGCTGTTTGCTGTGGGCGGCACCATGCCGCTCGCGCTGGCCTTTGTCTTTAGCTTGGCGCTGCTCATGTACTTGTTCTCGGTGTCGTGCATCACGCACTTCATGGACGTGGCACGCAGCCGCCATCCCAAGTCGATGGTACTCGCAAGTTCGGTTGAGCCCATGGCGTTTAACGTCGGCATCTCGTTTGGCACCGCAGTGGGCGGCGCCGTGGTAAGCAGCATTGGCATTGCGCACGTAGGCGCAGTGGGTGCCGCGTTCTCGCTTGTGGCCTGGGTGCTTACGCTGGTGACGATTAAATTGGCTCACTGGGAGCGCAGGCGGGCAAGGGCGCAGGCGTAGATGCGATACTCGAGCTCGATGATGGCGATCGAAAGGAAACCGCATATGCAACGTGTACTGTTTATCTGCCATGGGAACATCTGTCGCTCGACGATGGCTGAGTCCGTGTTTACCGAGCTAGTGCGGCGCGCCGGGCGCGCAGGCGAGTTTGTCATTGATTCCGCTGCGACCTCGACCGAGGAGATCGGCAACCCGCCACACCACGGCACCATTGCCAAGCTACGCGAGGTCGGGATTCCCGTCGTCGCACATCGCGCACGTCAGGTGCGTCGCGCGGAGTATGGCGACTGGGACCACATTGTCTATATGGACGACGAGAACGCCCGCGCCCTGTACCGAATTTTTGGGAAGGACCCCGATGGCAAGATCTCGCGCCTGCTCGATTGGACCGATCGCCCCGGCGACGTGGCCGACCCCTGGTACACCGGCAATTTCGACGCCACCTACCGCGATGTACTCGCCGGTTGCACCGCCATGCTCGAGCAGCTGTAGGCGCTCGGGCGGCGCGGGCACACGGGCCACGCCATCGGCATAAAACGAGCGTGGATGATCTCCCACTTTGAGCGTTCAAGCGCGCTCTAAACGGGAGAAAATCCACGCTCAACTACTCGTCGACGATCTCGGCGAGCCAGACGTTCAACGTATCGACCTCGGGACAGCAGAACTTTGCCGTGCCGGGCTCGTTGCCGGGCACGGTACCGCCATAGCGCAGGATGTCGATATAGGGAAAGCCCACATGGCAGGCCATGGCGCACATCTTGCCGCGGTCGCGGTCGAAGTCGAAGACGTCACCCGGCTTGTGCCCGTGATGGCAGCGGCATGTGCCCAGCTGGTCCACGCAGCTAATGCGAATACGCGGACGCTTGCCACGCGGCGCGCCGAGCGGCTTGTTCTCGCCCGCCGCCTCGGTACTGCTCTCGTCGGCGTTACTCATGGTCAATCACATCCAGGCAGGCCTCGATGGGAAGGCCGGCGGACTTATCCTCCTGGTCGGCATTGCGCTCGATAAGCTCGGCTACCACGCGCATGGCATCGCTCGTCGCGCGCTGCAGACTCCAACCTGCCATAACGCGGCCGACGAGCACCGCCGAGAACGTGTCGCCCGTGCCCGGGAAGTAGACCGGGATCAGGTCGAAGGGAATCGTAAAGTACTCCCCCGCCACATGGTCGTAACCGATGACGACATTCGCACCGTCGACCACAGCGCTCGTAATGACCACCGACTTGGCGCCCAAGGCACGCACGGCATCCACAAGAGCGCGGCCCTTATCGGGCGTGATTTGCTCGGCAATGGGCGTATCGGTGAGCAGGCACGCCTCGGTGTAGTTTGGCACCGCATAGTCGGCGCACTCGAGCAGGCTGCGCATGAGGCCGATCGTGGACTCGGGCACGCCGGCGTAGAGCTTGCCGTTGTCGCCCATGATGGGGTCGACGAACACCTTGGTGCCCTTTTGCGCGCGACGGTGGCAGAAGTCCGAAATAATGCGCGTCTCTTCCTCGGTCACGATAAAGCCGGTGGAGATGGCGTCGAACTCAAAGCCGAGATCCTCCCAGATGGCGAGGCTCTGGCGCACGTACTCGGTGGTGTCATGGATGTAGAACTTGGGATAGTTGAGCGTATCGGACACAAGTGCCGTCGGCAGATTGTGGATACGGTAACCCATGTGCGACAGCACCGGCAGCATGGCGGAAAGCGCAACCTTGCCGTAGCCACACATATCGTTGATCAGCAGCAGCTGAGTGTTCTTCATGAGGGTCTCCCTTGGTTCGGGCACGGCGCAGCAGCGCCACAGTGCGACTAAGTGTAGCGCAGGGAGCGTTTGCAGCGTCGAGCCGTTACGCGGTTTGGTAAAACCGCGTAACCACTAGTTTGGTACCTTGACATTCATTTCTCATGCTCCTAGATTAGTTAGGCACAAAACAATTCCACTACCTAACTAAAGAAAGGAGCGAAGATTAGATATGTGTGTTGAACCACACGCCCATCCGCATGAACCCGGCGACGACCCCTCGCAGCCGGTAGACGAGCCCGAGACTCAGTCCAAGGAGGACCGTCTCGCCAAGAGAATCCTCCATGGGCTGGGGTTTTGCGGCCATTACATGCATTTTCACGGCGGCGGCATATCTGGCAAGGCGCCCATCGTCTGCCTACTCGCCAAGCAGCCGACCGGCGAGCTGTCCCAACAGGAGCTCGGCATGCACTTCGACCTCAAACCGGGGTCCCTTTCCGAGATTCTGTCCAAGCTCGAACTGGGCGGTCTTATCGAGCGCAGTCGCAATCCCAAAGACCGTCGGCAGCTCACCATCCGCCTGACCGATGCGGGATGGGAAAAGGCCCGCGTTGAGCAGGCGGCCCGCATCCGCTTTAGAGAGCAGGCCTTTAGTGCCCTCACTCACGACGAGCGCGAGGACCTCGCCGAAATGCTCGATAAAATCCGCGTAACCTGGGAGGAACTGGATGATTAAAACCCTCATGGGAAGCATCCGCGACTATATGAAGGTCACCGTTGCCACGCCGCTGCTCGTGCTTGGCGAGGTGCTCTGCGAGATGCTGATTCCATTTATCACCGCCAACCTGATCGACGCCATCAAAGACGGCGCCACCGTAGCCGAGATGCTTCCCACCGCAGGCTTTTTGGTGCTCATCGCGCTAACATCGCTTGCTTTTGGCGCCGCGGCCGGCGTCACTTGCAGCCATGCAAGCTGCGGGTTCGCCAAGAACCTGCGTCACGACCTGTTCTACAAGATCCAGACGTTCAGCTTTGCCAACATCGATGAGTTCTCGAGCTCCTCGCTCGTCACGCGCCTGACCACCGATATCAACAACGTGCAGCAGGCCTTTATGATGATCATCCGTATCGCCGTGCGCGCGCCACTGGTACTGATCTTCGCCTTTACCATGGCGTTTATCATGGGCGGCAGCGTCGCCATGGTCTACCTGGTCATCATTCCGCTGCTGGGCTTTGGACTGTTCTTTATCATCTTTAAGGTGCGCCCCATCTTCTCGCGCGTGTTCCACAAGTACGATGCCCTTAACGAGTCCGTCGAGGAAAACGTCACCGGCATGCGCGTGGTCAAGAGCTATGTGCGCGAAGACTTTGAGAAGGAGAAGTTCGCGACCGCCGCGCGCGACGTCCAGATGGACTTCACCCGCGCCGAGAAGCTGCTCGCCTTTAACAACCCCATGATGAACATCTGCGTCAACGGCGCGTTTGTCGTCATCATCTACCTGGGCTCCAAGCTCATCATCACGAGCCAGGGCACGCTGTTCGACGTGGGCCAGCTCTCCTCGACCTTTACCTATGGTTTTCAGATCCTCATGAGCCTGATGCAGCTGTCGATGATCTTTGTCATGGTGACCATGGCCGACGAATCGGCGCACCGCATTACCGAGGTGCTGGCCGCCGAGCCCACGATCGCCGATCCCGCCGAGCCCGTGCTCGAGGTTGCCGACGGCTCCATCGACTTTGACCACGTGAGCTTTAAGTATTCCGCGCATGCGAAGCGCCAGGCGCTCGACGATATCGACCTGCACATTAAGAGCGGCGAGACCATCGGCATCATCGGCGGCACCGGCTCGGCCAAGTCCACGCTCGTAAACCTCATCGCCCGCCTGTACGACGCCACCGAAGGCACCGTGCGCGTGGGCGGCATGGACGTGCGCGACTACGACCTGGACGCACTGCGTCACCAAGTGGCCATGGTGCTACAGAAAAACGTGCTGTTTAGCGGCACCATCGCCGAGAACCTGCGCTGGGGCGACCCGAACGCCACCGACGAGGAAGTCCGCGAGGCGGCACATCTGGCTTGCGCCGATGAGTTTGTCGACGGCTTCCCCAAGGGTTACGACACCTGGATCGAGCAGGGCGGCTCCAATGTTTCCGGCGGTCAGAAGCAGCGCCTGTGCATTGCGCGTGCCCTGCTGCGTCGCCCCAAGATCTTGATCCTGGACGACTCCACTAGCGCCGTCGACACCAAGACCGACGCCAAGATTCGCGCAGGGTTGGCAAGCTATCTGCCCAACACGACCAAGCTCATCATCGCCCAGCGCATTAGCTCCGTACAGGATGCAGACCGCATCATCGTCATGGAGGGCGGCCGCATCGCGCAGATCGGCAACCATGACGAGCTGCTTAAGACGAGCGAGATCTACCGCGAGACCTTTACCTCGCAAAACAAGATGTCTGCCGAGGGCGAAGGGGCCGTCGAGGCCGACACCGAGGCATCCGCAACGCAGGCTCAGACCCAGGAAGGAGGCGAGGCACATGAGTAAGGCAACGACCGCCGAGCGCGCGCTCAACCGCAAGGGCGGCACCATGTCGCGCCTCATCAAGACGCTCTTTGGCTTCTACCCCGTGCTTTTGCCCCTCGTCGTCGTCGGCGTGGTGCTCTGCGCCATCATCAACTCCATCGGCGCGACCTTCCTTCAGAGCGCCCTGCAGATTATTAGCGAATCGTGGCAGTCGGGCGATTGGGAAGCCGCGCAGCCCAAGATCGCACAGCTCGTGACCACCCTCGCCTGCATCTACGGCGTCGGCATCCTGTCCTCGCTCTTCTGGAACCGCGCCATGGCCATCGTCACGCAGGGCTCGCTCGAGAAGCTGCGCGAGAAGATGTTCAACCGCATGCAGGACCTGCCGATTCGCTACTTCGACACGCACCAGCGCGGCGACATCATGAGCCACTACACCAACGACATCGACACGCTGCGCCAGATGATCAGCCAGTCGCTGCCCAACCTGCTCATGACGACCATCGTCATCGTCACGGTATTCTTTATCATGCTGTACTACAGCGTGTGGATGTGCCTGGTCATTGTGGCCGGCGTCGTCTTTATGACCTTTATGACCAAGCTGCTCGGCTCCAACTCCGCGCGTTTCTTTATTGCGCAGCAGTCCGAGCTCGGCGTGGTCGAGGGCCATATCGAGGAAGTCATGAACGGCCAGAAGGTCGTCAAGGCATTCTGCCACGAGTCTGCCGCCGAGGCCGATTTTGACGAGCGCAACGAAAAGCTCTTCGAGGTCTCGCAGAAGGCCAACATGTACGCCAACATCCTCATGCCTATCCTTATGAACCTGGGCAACCTGCTCTACGTGCTGGTGGCCCTTGCCGGCGGCATTTTCCTGGCACTGGGCGTGCCCAACCTGAGCATCTCGGGTATGGCGCTGTCCATCGCCGTCGTGGTGCCGTTCCTCAACATGACCAAGCAGTTCTGCGGACAGATCGGCCAGATCTCGCAGCAGATCAACGCCGTGGTCATGGGCCTCGCCGGCGCCGACCGTATCTTTGAGCTCATCGACGAGAAGCCCGAGACCGACGAAGGCTACGTGACGCTCGTCAACGCGCAGGTGAACCCCGATACCTGGCAGCTCGAGGAGGCCGACCACCACACCGGCATGTGGGCGTGGAAACACCCGCACCGCGCAACCGGCGAGATCGAGTACGTACCGCTGCGCGGCGACCTGGTCATGGACAACGTCGACTTTGGCTACACGCCCGACCACGAGGTGCTGCACGGCGTGTCCGTGTTTGCCAAGCCGGGCCAGAAGGTCGCGTTTGTCGGTGCCACCGGTGCCGGCAAGACGACCATCACCAACCTCATCAACCGCTTCTATGACATCGCCGACGGCAAGATTCGCTACGACGGCATCAACGTCAACAAGATCCGCAAGGCCGATCTGCGCCGCTCGCTGGGCGTGGTACTGCAGGACGTGAACCTGTTCACCGGCACCGTGATGGATAACATCCGCTACGGCAACCTGGACGCCACCGACGAGGAGTGCATCGCGGCGGCCAAGCTCGCGGGCGCGGACGACTTTATCACCCGCCTGCCCGACGGCTACGACACGATGCTCACCGGCAACGGCGCGCAGCTGTCGCAGGGCCAGCGCCAGCTGATTTCGATCGCACGCGCTGCCGTCGCCGATCCGCCGGCGATGATTCTGGACGAGGCCACGAGCTCCATCGACACCCGCACCGAGGCCATCGTGCAAGCGGGCATGGACAAGCTCATGGAGGGTCGCACGACGTTTGTCATCGCGCACCGCCTGTCCACCGTGCGCAACTCCGACGCGATCATCTGTCTGGACCATGGCCGCATTATCGAGCGCGGTAACCACGACGAGCTGATCGCCAAGCGCGGGTATTACTACCAGCTCTACACCGGAGCGTTTGAGCTGGAGTAGTTCGGCCCGCCGAGATGGCCGATTTGTCGCTCATTCGTCGGGCATGACCCTAAGGTCAATGCCCTCCTCTTTCGGGGCAAATCGACTCATCTCAGCGACCCAAACACAATGCGCCGCAACGAATAAAGCCTCCGCAGCCACACGAGCTGCGGAGGCTTTTCTATGCCCTCTGTTACAGGCTTACCGCTCCTCGCGTTGCGGCCCAGCTGCCTCGGCTGTCTTTACGCGGTTCTTGTCGATGTACATGTTTTTGTCGGCCTGGGAAAAGAGCTCACGCATGGTAGGCGGTACATCAAAATCACTGGAAAGCGCGTAGCCCACCGCATAGCTGATAGGCATGTCGGGGTGAGCCCCGGAATACTCGTTCACGTTCGCACGAACCCGAGCGAGACAGGACTCCACGGCAGCTCGGTCGGCATTCCACAGCACCGCGATAAACTCATCGCCGCCGTCGCGGCCCACAAAGCAGGTCTCGGACGCCACGTGCCCCAGCTGCTGGGCAAAAGAACGGATGTATTCGTCGCCCTTCTCGTGGCCGAAGCTGTTGTTGACCGTATGCAGATTGTTAAGGTCGAATACGCACACCGCAACGGGCGCCTCCGCGGAGACAGGCTGCTCCTGCCCCAAGATCTCCTCGCACTTGTTCTTGTTGGGCAGTCCCGTGGCTTCGTCAAGATAGACTTTGCTCTGCAGTTCGCGATTGAGCGCGGCAGTTCGCACCGCGCGAACAAGTTCAACCGCAAAGGCCGCCACCAATCCCATGATGTCGATGATCACCAAGCCCTCGAGATAGTTGAGCGCCGACGCCTTCTCCTGAGAGTAGTCCTCTGCGAGTCGCGTAGCATCGTCACAAATGCCAAAGAACTCCTCGCTCATGGCGATGATGTCGGTGTTCTCGTAGCCGACTTCGCGCACACGGGCAATCTCGGTGCGAAGCTTGTCAAAATAGCTCGCGAGCTCGGTCATCTTTGCCTGATACTCATCGTCATCGAGACGGACGAGATTGAGGTCGTCGCTTCCGTAGCGCAAACCACTAATGTATGAATCAACGGCCTTGAGCAGGTCGTCTTGTGGCTGGCCTGCATCCTCGAGCTTAACGATTCGCTGCGTGGTGCCGCGCACCAGACCGGCGTAGTTGACCACGCGCGCCGTGCCCTGGATTTCGGAGACGAGCAACATGACATTGATGAAGAAAAAGATAAGAACTGCCGTGAGCGCCATCATCAGAAGGCGCACCGCCTGGCTGGCCTTCTTGGCGACAGAAGCATTCACAAGCTCACTCCTCCAAACGGTAAAAGCGCAGATAGCGCGCAGTGTGCCGAAATTCACGCGCGGACAACTCTACCATGATGGACCGAGAGCCTCAAACTTGATGCAGCCTATGGGGCGCAGCTTAATCGGAATATTCAATGAGCTACAAGACCTCTGCTATAAGTGCTCGGCGCCCGTTTGTTTTATCACTGCAGGTAGAAAGAGCGATGATGCGCGAATCAGGGTCAACGTCATCCATGTCCGCATGCACCGCCGTCTGCGAGATATGCGTGAGCAGCGTCTGCATCGAGGCCTGGTCCAGGTTTCCCGGCCCAAAGATAATGTCATCACTCGCAGCAAACGAGCACACGGCAACAATGCGCAGGCGGAACGCCCCATCCTTTGTGTAGAGCGTGCCTGTGCGGTGCAGGCCAAAGAAGCCCCTGTCTAAAAACCGGTCGACATCGCCAAACATCGCGCCGTTATCCATGTGGTGCGCATAGAGCAGATTGTAGGAATCGGTCATCGCGCGACTGTTGCGCGTATCCAAAAACACCGCTCCCGAAACCGCGGACTCCCCCAACACGTTTTTGTTGAGGTATTCCTGGTTATCTTTTCCCTGAACAAAGGGATAGTCGATGTTGGTGCCATCGATGGTGACCCATCCGACCACGTCGGGATTTTTGGCCATCAGTTCCTGCAGGCGTGCGCAATCGTTGGCCCCGGTGGGTTTGTAGTGCAGCAGCTCATCGCTGATGAACCCGCCGTTCATAACGTTGTTTGTATCCCACAGCGAATAGCCCCCGTACAGCAGCATGAGCAGCACGATAAAGCCGGCAAACCACGTAAGTACGCGGTCGCCGGCTCTCGCCAGCCGAGCCATGCGTTTAAGCTCCATCGGCTGTAATCCTCGCTGTTTTAACGGCGGTCACGACGAGGACGGAAGAAGACCACGCCCATCACGGCAGCAAACGCGACGATTGCCGCATAGGGAACGACCGTCCGAATAACATCGGTGGGAACGGTAGCCTCTTTGGTGTTGGTAAAGGTCACCGTGGTGTCAGAAGTACCGATACCCTTCGGAGAAATAGTATTGGACTTTGTTTCGTTGCCAGTCTCCCCAATCTTGTACGACGTTTCATAACCTTCCTTCTTGTAGTCGCCCTCAGTTACGGCATACGTGTCCTCCGATGAAAGACCATAAAAGATGATGTAGTCTCCGTCTCTAAGGTTCACTGAAACCGTAGATCCCGACTTGGCTACATCTCCGGGCGTGGAAGTGCCGTCTTTTTTCACTTTGACGTACTTATAGGTTTCACCGGTAGCGCCGCTAAGGCTGACGGTAAACTGAAAGTCCTTGTTCTTGTCACCCTGGTTACCCGCGACGATCTTTTTAATAGTCAGCTTATGGGTGGCATAATCGTTTACAAAGCCATCGGTCTTCTTGCCCGAACCTGCTTCTGCGCTAAGAGTACAGCCCTTGACAACATAGCCCGTGCCATTATTTTCTACGTAAACATCGAGGAACAGCGCCCCATTCGTAACGTTGAGGCCATCCAAGGCTGGCTTCTGCTGCGTAATTTTGTATCGGTAGATGCCCGGAGCCGTGAACTTTGAGACATCAAGGACGGCACTCAATGGAGCGGTTATTGTCGTAGTGCCGTCGGCTTTCTCAATCTTCAACTTTTTATCAGAGTAATTAACGGAATCCGGTGAAAGCGAAACGGCATCGGGCACTCCAGGAGTAACGGGCATGCCGCTCGTACTCGCACACTCACTCGAATCCGCCGGCGCAATCGAATAGTTAAACATCACAGTCGGCACCATGGCGTTCTCATCCATGGTGAGTTTTGAGGCAATCGTAACTTTGTTGTCAGTTACCGGCAGATGCGGAGTAGTAGATCCCCCCTCCGCCCACGCGGGCGTGACAACTCCCGCCAAAGCCAGCAGCATCGTGGCAGCCACAACTGTAAACGCCGCCAGTCGCCTCTTTCCAGTTTTCATGTTGTATCCTTCCTCTCGGGCATATGCCCTTAATAAAACCAAGCTCCGTGCCTACAAGTTCGACCTGCGCAGCACGCTGATCACGTTGCCCTTGATCTGCGAACGGGCAATCGGCCCGTACAGGCGGCTGTCGTGCCCGCCCTCGCGCAGATCGGCCAGTACAAAGAACTCATCCGCTGCCAGGTGTACGGGATAGCCCACAGCAGACTCGTAGCGCGGCGTCGGCGTAGAGATATCGCTTTCCACCACAACAGCCCCGTTAACCATGAGCTCGCCCGACTCGGTAATCGTGATCTCATCACCGGGACGGGCAACCACGCGACCCAGGCGCTCTTCGCCATCCGCGGTGTATACCACCACGTCACCCTCGTTAAAGCTCTGGCTGAGCCTCCAGTAGAGCATGACGTCACCCGAAAAGATACGCGGGGCCATCTCGCCGGTCGTGACCGCACCCACGCCCAGGACCACGCCAAAGAGCAGCCAGAGCGTCACGACAAAAAATGCCAGGCGCGCCAGAAAGCCCACGATATCGCGCCGGTCGTCTGCTTCCCTTAGATCTGGCGCCGCGTGTGCGCCTATCTTCGCGCTCGACACGATCGGGCACCCCGCGCCACAGGACCTCCCCCGCGGAGCGGCACGCGCGGGCACCCCGCCACCAGCATTGCTGGCGCCATGTCTTCTCATAGGCGCCCACCCCTCTTGGAGCCGCGGTGTAAACGCAGCGCAACCATGCCCGTAGCCAACAGCACGCCGGCGGCCAAAATCGCCAGGGCATAGATGGGGTTGCGCGTAATACCCGTAGGCACCGCGACCTGTCGAGAATTGGTGGCCTTAGCTTCAACGGCAACGGTCACACGCGGACCGTTGAGCGTGCCGCTCGCACCCGTAAGCTTAGCCTGATACCCCAACGAAGAATAATCGTCTTCGCTCACGGCATAGACCGCGTTGTAATCCAGCGCCTTAATCGAAACGGTCAGGCCGTCCTTAACGGCAAACGGCACGGTCGCCTTGCCCTGGCCATCGGCCGTAAAGGCCGT
Organism: uncultured Collinsella sp.; assembly: GCA_902493915.1. GTDB lineage: Bacteria > Actinomycetota > Coriobacteriia > Coriobacteriales > Coriobacteriaceae > Collinsella. Next base: position 23,429 of record CABUQY010000002.1, on the reverse strand, counting down.
CTTGTTTTCCACGGTCTCGGCCCGATCATTCGGTCGCGCCACGAGCGCATGGCTGCCTTGGGCAGACGCATCCGAATACTCGATGGCGTAGGTCTGACCAGCCTTGAGACCCGTAAAGGTCGCCGTCATCTTAAAGTAGGCACGCTTGTCGCCCATATTGCCCGTAACGCTCTTGGAAACCTTGAGCGTGTAGGTGCGTGGGGTGAACCGTGCGTATACGCATCCCGTATGGCGCTCTTTTACGTTGTACGTATAGGTGGGTGAAGACGACAGCAGCTCCGGGGCGTCCGGATTTGACAGGTCATACCAGCCCTCAAAGTGATAGCCCTCCTTGGGAGTGGCCACCGCCTCCACAAACGTGCCGTCATCCACAAAGTAGGCGATACCCGAAGTTTTGTACGCGTCGGCGTCCTTGCCCGAGCGATCCCCGGCATCGATGGAGCCCTTTGCCCCCTTAAGCTTGGAGCTGACCGTACCGCCCGTCGTTACGTTGCTCCACGTGCCATCGGCATTTTTAAGCTGAGCAACAAAGGCCTGACGATACTTCCATTGCGCCACGAACGTCGCGCCTTGGCTCTCGGGAATGTTTTTGACCGTTACCTCATCGCCCGCAGCACCGGTATCCGAATCGACCTTCTTGCCCTTAATGGTAAGAGTGCCGGAATCCGTGGTGCCCTCGGGAGCCGTATGGGTCACCGTGTGCTCTGCGCTAAAACGAATGGCTTTTCCCGAGCCCGCGTACTCCCAGCCCATAAACTTCCAACCGTCGTTTTGCCCTTCGGCAGCATGGGAGGTATAGCTCGCTCCAGCACCAGAAAGCTGCACGAAATCGCCCGTGGAATCATCGGGCGGATTATAGTGATACGCTTTGCCGCCGTTCACATCGTATTGAACGCCTGCCTTGGAAAACACGAGGTGCACTTTGTAGTGCTTTGTGACCTTGTCGACCTTAAAGTGATAGGTGCCATCGTCCAATATGGTCCAATGCTCAGCATCGTCCGCGGAATAGAACTCGCCGTTGACAAAAGCACCGATAAAGACTGCCCCGTCATCGCGCTTGGCATCGACCATAAAGTAGGAGTTCTTTTCCTGTTTACCTACGTAGTTTTTGGCATAGGTAAAGTCGGCGGTCTTGGTATCGGAATTATAAAAATACGTTCCGCTTCCGTTGGGCGTCGTGTACGTCTCGATGCGATAGAACTCCCTAAACGAGATATTGTCGAGGAAGTTGCCGATCGAATTGCTCCCGTTGGCCGTGTTGTAGGCCACAAAAGCAAAGACGCTCTGGTTTTGGCCATCCGGAATGGTGTAGGTATAGTCGTAGTCAACCTTTTTGTTCTGCTCGAGCGCGTTGGAACCGTAGGAAGCCCAAGCGTCGTTTTCGGACGCCATGATCCACACGCACCATTTTTCGGTATGTTCCGCATCGGCCGTCCACGAGAGCGCGCTTCCGCTGGACGCATTGGCAAATCCGCCCACTTTGTCAAACTTAGTCGAATACAGGATGATCTTTTTGCTGCAGCCCGATTGGGAAAAATTGGCCACATCCAAGCCGACATAGTTATCGACGCTCATTTGAATCCATTGAACAATTTGCTGGTACTGATCGAGTGCCTTTTGATTGTCCTTGTACGGCTCGTTTTCTTGTCGCGGACCGATGATAAGGGCCATGGCGTCTCGACCCGAGCGGCCGCGGTGGTCGAGCCCCCACTCGTACTGTTTTCCCGGCTCGGTCGTCACATATTGGTAGAGCGAACTCGCCTCGTGTGCGTTGAGCTCGGCTGCATAGTCACCATCGGAGGGCGTAAACGTAACAGAATGCCCAGCTGGGTCGATATAGTAGTCGTTCTGGGCAACGATCTCGATACGATGGTCTGTCTCGGTCGTACGCCAATGGGGCGAGCACAACGTAAACTTGCTGGGCCTCTGGTTTCCTAGATGTATATCCTCTTCAAAGCTGCCGTTAGCAATGTTCGTATTCTCGTTCTTAAGATTCGAGGTCGAGAACGCATAGCGCGTGAGCGTTGTCATGGTCTCAGACGAGTTTTCCTGATACACCTTGGCAAAGTCGCTATAGATGTTGCGCGTGCCCTGCTTTTCCACGTGAACGTCGTTGACCAGATTGCCAAACCACTCCCGGTATTGTTCGTTTGCCCCCGTAAGATTTGAATCGTAGCAAGTTAGTGCAAGCATCGTGTTTTCGGACGCTGCGGCATAGACTGCCTGATAGGCAAACTCATCGTCTTGCTCGGGAAGCGCTCGATAATAGTGTGTACTGTTGGTGCCAAAGGAGAACCAACCCTGTCCGTTAGAGCTTACGAGCCACACAGAAAGCGCAATGCGACCGTCGCTCTGCTCAAACGAGAAGTGGGATCCGTCGGCGCTGCTACCAGCAAAGCCGCCATTTGCAGCAAAGGGATCGCTGTAAACGGTGTACTGCTCAACGGTATTTCCCTGGGGCATCTTGCCCTGCGCCTTAAGCCAAGTCCGCAGCTGCATGAGCTGGTCTTGGCCTGCGCTGTTAACCGACAGATTCTCCTGTTGAGGACCCATCGTGAGCATCAGCACGTCGTGTTCGGTTGCGGCGCGATGGTTGAGGCCCCACTCGTACGTGGAGCCGCTCTGGGTGGAAAAGGTGGTGTAGGTTGATCCGGGTTCAAAATAAGCATTGGTATCCTGCGGCTTAAGATTCCACGCAAGCGCAAAGTGATTACCGTTAGCTTGTTTGAGGTTTCTTTGACCGTTGAGGAGCTTCGTGGGGAGGTCGAGGTACGACGCCTCGCCGATTTTCTTATCCGGAGAGGTCGTCGACCAACCAGAAGCTTGGTTGGTAAAGGTTGGGTTCGCTATAAGGTTGCCATCGTCACCGTACGCACGCGAGGGCAACCCCCCCGACCATAACGAATGCGCATAAGACCGCTGCCAACATCACAAAGGTGCGGCGCATCGACGCTATATGACCGAAAGGACCCTGCACGGGCGCACCCCCAGCCGCAGCCCGAGCTTTCGCGCAAGCTGCACAAGTAGTACGTTTAAGTTTTTTGATTCTACAACCAGCCCAGGGCAAAAGCAAAATCATGCGTAAACGATTTGCAGTCATTTTTCGCATTGCGCAGGTAGGACGCCAAAAGTGGCTAAAAAAGTCCCATCCCAAATGAACTAGTTGAGGAGTTGGGCCATGGCGTTGACGAATTTTTGTACTTGGAGGGTTGGCTCGAGCGGGTAGTGCAAAAAGACCGGCACCTCACGGCCGCACAGGAACGGCACGCCCACAAAGGCCGGGTGCACCCCCGACCACGCCCCGCAGGTGAGCACCGCGTCGCCCTTTTCCTCCGCCTCGTTAAAGAGCGCAAAGTCAAAGCTGTCCACATCGATCACGTCCACGCCGCCGTCTGCCAACAGATCGATACGCAGGCTGTCCATAGCGTCGTTGCCGTGGCGGAGCACGCGCAGGCGCATGCCCTCTAAGTCGGCAACCGTAATGCGTTTCTTGCGCGCCAGCGGGCTCGAGCGTGGCACGTCGATATAAAACGGCACGTTAACGATGCGGAGCTTTTGGCAGGCGTCGCCCCAGCGCGGGGTCGAAAAACTCGACTGCACTACATCCACCTCGCGACCAAGGCTGCGCATGACGGATTCGCGCTCGTCATAGAGGTCGCTTACCGGCACGATCTCAAATCGCAGCGACGGTTCCAGATCGTGAATGTCCGACCACATCGACAGCGTTTGGCGTCCCGGGCACATCATCGACACGCCCAGACGCACGGCACCGCCATCGCCCGCCGCGCGTCTGGCACGGCGCAGCGCGTCCTCGGACTGCCGCATGATCGAGCGCGCGTCGTCCACCAGCAGGGCGCCGGCCGGCGTCACCTTGACACCCGAGTGCGAGCGCTCGAACAGCGTGATGCCGAACTCGGCCTCGAATCCCGACACCTGCTTGACGAGCGCCGGGGTCGACACGCGCAATTTTGCCGCCGCACGCGAGAAGCTTCCCAGCTCCGCGGCGGCCGATATGGCCTCAAGTCGTCGATCGTACACGTCAATCTCCCGTTTCCAGACGCATGGCAATGAACTACCGAAGGGGGTCGTTTTGGCAGGTCACGCGCTCAATTGAGAAAAAACTGCATCGCACGGTGTAAACCTACGGTTAACGCCATTCTAACAAATATGCAATTCACCTGCACAAATGCAAAGCATACGATAACCAGCGAAAACCACGTGGGTCGGTTAATGGGAACGATCCACCGGGAGGCACAAGAAGGGAAGTTCCTATGAGCAATTGGCTTAAGCTCGAGGGCGATGTCTGCGCCGTAACCGGCGCGCTCGGCGGTATGGGCGTCGAGATTTGCCGCGAGTTCGCCCGCAACGGCGCCAACGTCGTCCTGCTCGATCTGGACGAGGAAAAGGTCAAGGCCGCAGCCGCCGACCTCGCCGCCGAGTTTGGCATCCACGCCGAGGGCTACAAGATGAACGCCACCGACGAGGCCGAGGTTCAGGCCGCCGTCGATGCCACCATCGCCGACTTCGGCCGCGTCGACGTCCTTGTCAACACCGCCGGCATCCTGCGCTTCGCCGCCATGGAGGACCTGCCGCTGAGCGACTGGGAGCAGGTGCTCAACGTCAACCTCACCGGTTACTTCATCACCTCGCAGCGCTTTGGTCGCGAGATGATCAAGGCCGGCCAGGGCCGCCTGGTGCACATCTCGACCGTTGCCAGCCACTCCCCCGAGACGTTCTCGGGCGTGTACAGCTCTACCAAGGCCGGCGTCAACATGATGTCCAAGATGCTCGCCGCCGAGTGGGGCCCCTACGGCGTGCGCTCCAACTGCGTCGAGCCCTGCTTCGTCAAGACCCCGATGTCGGCCAATTTCTACGCCGACCCCGAGGTCGAGAAGAGCCGCAGCCGCCTGATCGCCACGCGTCGCATCGGCGAGGTCAGCGATATCGCCAACGCCGTCATGTTCCTGGCGTCCAAGCGCTCGGACTTTACCACCGGCGACGCCATCAAGGTCGATGGCGGCTTCTCCAATATGATGGGCGACCTCACCGCCAAGCCCGGCGGCCGTCGCGCCTATGCCGACAACTACCTCAAGAACAAGGGTGTCGAGCTTTGGTCCGATGAGTCCGGCGTCGCCAAGCCGACTGACCAGTAAACCAACCTAACAGGGAGACCCGCGGATACGCCCGCCCCTCCCCCGTATCGATTAGAAAGAGTCCAATGGCTTCCACCAACTCCAACAAGGGTCGCGCCGTCGTGCTTTCCGCCGCATGCGTCACCATGTTCTTCATCAGCTCCATCGCGCTGTATTCCGTCGTGAGCAAGAACCTGCTCGCCGTCTACCCCGAGTGGTCGAGCGCCCTTACCTGGGCCTTCCCGGTCTTTCAGACCATCATGGCTGTGACGGGCATCTTCGCCGGCCGCATCTCCGATAAGATCGGCCCGCGCAACGTCGTGATCGCCGCCGCCGTGTGCTACGGCCTGGGCTGGTTCATGTCCGGCACCGTCACCGAGCCGTGGCAGTTCTACCTGTGGTTCTCGCTCGTCGCCGCCATCGGCAACGGCCTGGGCTACAACCCGGCGCTCACCACCGGCCAAAAGTGGTTCATCGACAAGAAGGGTCTCGCCTCCGGCATCACCCTGGCCGCTTCGACCGCCGGCCCCGCCGTACTGTCCCCGGTGCTCGCCTCGCTGCTCATCCCGAGCCTGGGTATCTTTGGCGCCCTTAAGGCACTCGGCGTCATCTTCTTTGTGATGATCGCCGCCTCCGCCCTGTTCTTGAAGGCCCCCGAGGCCGGTTGGCTGCCCGAGGGCTTCGAGGCCCCCAAGGGCGGCGCACATGCCGGCACCTTCGGCGACCTCACCCCGGGTGAGATGGTCAAGACCCCGCGCTTCTGGGTCCTCATCGTCACCTTCGCCTTCGCCGCCACCGCGGGCACCCTGCTCGTGGGCAAGGTTGCCTCCATCGCCGCCGTCCAGCTCTTCGCCGACCCCACGAGCGCCGCGGCCGTCGCCCTCGGCGGTGTGGTGGTCTCCGTCAACACCTGCGCCAACCTGGTTGGCCGCCTGTCCTTTGGCCAGATCATCGACAAGCTCGGCGCCTATAAGTCGCTGCTCATCAGCCTTGTCGTCACCATCGTCGCGCTCGTCATCATGTCGATGAGCTTTTCGCAGGCCATGTTCTTTGTGGCGCTCGCCCTGCTCGGCTTTAGCTTTGGCGCCCTGCTCGTCATCTACCCGCCGCTCACCGGCGGCGCCTTCGGTACCAGCAACATCGGCGTCAACTACGGCATCATGTTTTTGGGCTATGCCGCTTCCACCTGGATCAGCCAGCCCATCACCGCCGTGCTGTATCACGCCGAGGCCGGCAGCGCCGCCTACCAGCAGTCCTTCTACGGCGCCATTGTGATCGCCGCCATCGCCGTCGTACTCACCGTCTACATGATGGTCTCCGACAGCAAGAAGAAGTCCGCCTAGTTTTACCGATGCGACAAAGGGACAGCCCCTTTGTCGCATTCCACCGGTCACCAGTATTAAGGAGTCGAAATGTCTGAGCTCAACCCCGTCCGCATTGCCGTTATCGGCGCCGGCGCCATGGGCCGCAACCACATCCGCTTTGTCACCGAAGAGCCCGAGGCCGAGCTCGTCGCCATCGCCGACGCCTTTGAGGGCGCCCGCGCCACGGCCGAGGCCGCCGGCGTGCCGTTTTACACCGATCCCGCCCAGATGATGGACGAGGTCAAGCCCGAGGCCGTCATCATCGCCACCCCCAACGACCTGCACCTGGGCGTTGCCCGCGAGGCTGTGAAGCGCAACATCGTGCCGCTGGTCGAAAAGCCGATCTCCAACGATCTCGAGGATGCCCAGGCCTTTGCCGCCGAGGCCGAGACCGCCGGCGTGCCCGTGCTCGTGGGTCAGCACCGTCGCCACAACCCCTTCGTCAACAAGGCCAAGGAAATCATCGAGTCCGGCGAGCTGGGCAAGCTCACCGTGTCGAGCTTCCACTACATGATCTATAAGAATGACGAGTATTTCGATGTCGAGTGGCGCCGCAAGAAGGGTGCCGGCCCGATCCTGGTCAACCTGGTGCACGACGTCGACCTGCTCCGCTACCTGCTGGGCGAGCCCGTTGCCGTCCAGGGTATGCAGTCCAGCGCCGCCCGCGGTTTTGAGACCGAGGACTCCGCCGTGGTCAACGTCCGTTTTGCCGACGGCGCGCTCGCGAGCATGACCATCTCCGACGCCACCGCCAGCCCCTGGAACTGGGAGGCGACCGCTCGCGAGGATCCGCAGTACCGCCCCTTCGACGCCGACGCCTACTTTATCGGCGGCACCAAGGGCGCCCTTTCGCTGCCCCGCCTGCACCAGTTCTCCTACGACGGCGCCTCTAACTGGCACAAGCCGCTGCAGATGGAGATTCCGGCCGTCGACCCGGCGCTGCCGCACAAGATGCAGCTCAAGCACTTTGTGAAGGTTGTCCGCCGCGAGGTCAAGCCCGTCGTGACCCCCGCCGATAACGTCAAGACGCTCACGCTTCTCAACGCCATCAAGGAGGCCGCCGAGACCGGCCAGCTCGTCGAGCTGTAATGCCTTAAGAGCGGCCGCGGCAGAAACCCCATGCCGAGCCCCTCGGTCCGCCACAAATAAGCCCCTCTTCTTTGCCCCGCGAGCAGCCTCCTGCCCGCGGGGCTTTTTGGTACTTCGCCGACGATTTTCTAAAGCGGGGGCCATTTTGCACCTCCGCTCGATTCGTTCGCCACGAAATGGGCCTATCTACTACGTTTAACCGGTCACCCCCGACCACACCGAGAATCGCAAAATTAAAACCGCAGGTAGACGGCTTGCCGATTTTCGGAAAACCAGTGTATGGTCGCCCCCTGCGGGTCAAACGTAGTAGATAGGCCGTTTTCGTGGCGCAGCCTCGGAAAGACTGGCGGGCAACGGGACTTTTTGACTGCTATCGGATGCCGGTTCGGATCCGCCTCAGAAGAGCAGTCTTTTTGGGCAGAGTGGCGGGTGGTATCCTTGGTAGCCCTGTGCTGCAAACGCACCTTAAACGCAAGGAGTCCCATGGATCTTATCGCCCAGCTTGCCCGCGAGCTCAACCTTAAGGCCGCCAACGTCGAGGCGGCCGTCAAGCTCATCGACGAGGGCAACACCATCCCCTTTATCTCGCGCTACCGCAAGGAAGCCACGGGCGGCATGGACGACGTCGCCCTACGCGCGCTCGACGAGCGCCTGTCCTACCTGCGCAATCTTGAGCAGCGCAAGGAGGACGTCATCCTGCTCATCGACGCCCAGGGCAAACTCACGCCCGAGCTCGAGCAGCAGATTCGCGAGGCCACGCAGCTCCAGCGCGTCGAGGACCTCTACAAGCCCTACCGCAAAAAGCGCATGACCCGCGCTCAAAAGGCTCGCGAGGCCGGCCTGGAGCCGCTCGCCAACATGATCATCATGCAGGCATCCGCCAAGGGCAGCGCGCTCGACGCCGCCGCGGCCTATGTCAACGAGGACGCCGGCTTCGACACGCCCGAGAAGGCGCTCGCCGGTGCGGCCGACATCGTGGCCGAGACGGTGGCCGAGGACCCCGAGAACGTCGCCGACCTGCGCGCTTTTACACAAAACACCGCCGATATCGTCGTCGAGGCCACCGACCCCGCCGAGAAGACTCCCTACGAGCCCTACTACAACTTTGACGAGCCGCTGCGCCGCATCCCCAACCACCGCGTGCTGGCTATCGACCGCGGCGAGCGCGAGGGCAAGCTCCGCGTGCGCGTGAACGTCGACGATGCCGCCGCCACGGCGCGCCTCGGCAACCGCTGGCCCCGCCGCCAAGGCGTCTTCGCCACGGTCTTCGACGCCGCCATCGCCGACGGCTACAAGCGCCTCATGGCCCCCTCGCTGGAGCGCGAGGCCCGCGCCAAGCTCACCGTCCGTGCCCAGACCGAGGCCATCAACGTCTTTGCCAAGAATCTCGAGGGGCTGCTCTCGGCTCGCCCCGTCCGCGGCGCCCGCGTGCTTGCGCTCGATCCGGGCTATCGCACCGGCTGCAAGGTCGCCGTCATGGACGAGACCGGCAAGCTGCTCGACCATGGCGTGGTCTACCCCACCAAGCCGCGCCACGACATCGCCGGCACCAAGCGCGAGCTCGCCCGCCTCGTCAAGAAGGACGGCGTCAACACCATCGTCATCGGCAACGGCACCGCCAGCCGCGAGACCGAGGAAGTCGTCTCGGAGTTCATTGCCGAGCAGGCGCCCAGCCTTCGCTACACCATCGTTAACGAAGCCGGCGCGTCGGTGTACTCCGCCTCCGAGCTCGCCAGCCAGGAGTATCCCGATCTGGACGTCACCGTGCGTGGCGCCATGAGCCTGGGCCGCCGCCTGCAGGACCCGCTGGCAGAGCTCGTCAAGATTCCGCCCCAGTCCATCGGCGTGGGCCAGTACCAGCACGACCTTGACCAGGCCGAGCTCTCACGCACCCTGGGCCACGTGGTGGAGGACGTCGTCAACCGCGTGGGCGTCGACGTAAACACCGCGAGCGCAAGTTTGCTGGGATACGTATCGGGCATTACGCCGAGCGTGGCCAAAAACATCGTGGCCTACCGCGAGGAAAACGGCGCCTTTACCGATCGCCGCCAGCTCAAGAAGGTCCCCAAGCTGGGACCCAAGGCATACCTCAACGCCGCGGGTTTCCTGCGCATTAGCGGCGGTAAGAACCCGCTCGACGCGACGAGCGTCCACCCCGAAAGCTACGAGGTGGCCACGGCCGTCCTAGAACGCGCCGGCGTTAAAACAAGCGAGCTCAGCCGCGGCGGCGTGCCCGACATCGAGCGCCGCCTGGGCAGCATCTCGGCGCTGGCAAGCGACCTGAACTGCGGCACCCTCACGCTCATCGACATCGTCAACGAGCTCAAGAAGCCCGGCCGCGACCCGCGCGACGACGCACCCGAGGTGGTCTTTAGCCGCTCGGCGCTTTCCATCGACGACCTGGAACCCGGCATGGAGCTCAAGGGCACGGTGCGCAACGTCGTCGACTTTGGCGCCTTCGTCGACGTGGGCGTGCACCAGGACGGCCTCGTGCACATCTCCAAACTGGCCAACCGCTTTGTCAAGCACCCCAGCGACGTGGTGCGCGTCGGTGACACGGTCAAGGTGTGGGTCGAAAAGGTCGATCGCGACCGCAAGAAGATCTCGCTCACCATGGTGCAGGGCAAGTAAACCGCCAAAGCAAAGGTACCCCCTGTAGCGATGTGCAAAATCGCGAGTATTCTGCAAATTCCACCGTTCCGGGTGCCCCTCAGAGACGAAAAAGCAAAAAACAGCCCCCGTTTTAGCGTCGTCAGAGCCAAAACGGGGGCCGTTCCATGCTTCGGTTAACTGATAAAGACCTTTACGTTGCTGAATACTCTCGATTTTGCACGGCGCAGGCGGGGGTACCTTTGCCCACGGCAGGATATGGAAGCCAAGCGCCAACTTGCTGGCAAGCTCGTGTCGGCAGCCCCGGCCTTTCCTTTGCCTAGCGCGATCCTCGCGAAGCGCGTGAGCGATAGGGAAAGGAAAGGCCGGGGCGAACAGCCCACGGTACAGTCGGCGTTCGCGCTACGGCAGGATATGGAAACCCAAAGCGGCGATATCCTTGGCAAAACCGCGCACGGTATCGAGCGAGACCTCGTACGGGTCGCGACCAATGTTCTTGCGCTTGGCCAGGATGCTGTTGGGCACCGTAATGATCTGGCAACCGCAGGCCTCGGCCTGGTAAATGTTGATGAGCTCGCGCGTGGACGCCCACAGGACCTCGCAGTTGGGCTTTGCGGCGGCCTTCTTGACCGACTCCGTCATAAACGGAATGGGATCGACGCCGGTGTCGGCGATGCGGCCGGCAAAGAGCGAGATGATGGACGGCGTCTCGGTGTCAACGGCCTCGACCATCTCATCGACCTGCGTAGGCGTAAAGATAGTAGTGACGTTGACCTTGATGCCGTCGGCGGAAAGCTTGCGGACCAGCTCGGCGGTGGACTCGCCCTTGGTAGTCACGCACGGAATCTTGACGTAGACGTTCTCGGCCCAGGTAGCGATCTCGCGGGCCTCGACCTCCATGGTCTCGACGTCGTCGGCAAAGACCTCAAACGAGACGGATACATCGGTGATGTGGGCCAGGACCTCCTTGGCAAACGCGCGGTAATCCGTCACGCCGCCCTTCTTCATAAGGGACGGGTTGGTAGTGAAACCCTGAACGTTGCCGTTCTCGTACATGTCGAGCATGCCCTCGAGGTTTGCACCGTCAGCGAACACCTTGATTGCCATCTGCCTGATTCCTTTCGTTAGCATACGGCCGATAAACTGCTAAACACTTTACCTACGTTTATCAAGGCGTGAGCTGCGGTTTTTTATCTTCTCGGCGAACGGTATAAACACCTCAGTGTTTGGATTGATAAATCGATTGCGCATGCAAAAGCAAAGAGTCACAGTTTGAGCAAACGTCAGAACGCGGGATTCATTAGATGAGGCCGAAATGCTGCATCGCTGTGACGGTACCGTCGTGTGCGACATCGTCGGTCACGTAGTCGGCGACCGCCTTGACCTCGGGCATGGCGTTGCCCATGGCGACAGCCGTCTCGACCGCAGCGAGCATGCCCAGGTCGTTACCAGAATCGCCAAAGCCAAAGGTGCGCGCATTTCCCTCACGGCCCAGATACGCCAGCGCTCGCGCCACGCCCACGCCCTTGTCAATGCCCTTGGGGCTCAGCTCGCGATTCTGACCACCGGTGTTGCACAGCTCAAACTCGCGATCGATAAAGCCGTCATCGTTGGCTACGCGAGCCAGGTAGCTCGCGACGATGCACACCTTGCCCACGCGCAGACTGCCGTCGACGCGCATCTCCTCGGTGCTGTGCGCCACAGAAGTGCCGATCAGAGACGACTGCTCAACACCCGCGGGTTCCAGGGCAAAAGTAGCCACGTTGGTCTCGAAAAAGGCCTCAATCCCTGCCGCGGCCATACGGCGTGCAAGCTCCTCGATAACGTCCTCGCCAAAGCAGTCCTCGTGTACCACGCGTCCCTCGACCTCGAGCGTGGCTCCCGCCATGGCAACGATGCCCGCGGGGTCGAGCGCACGCAGGCTATCGGCGATAAGCCACAGGGGGCGGCCCGTGCAGATAAATGCCTTGTGCCCTGCATCGCGCAGTGCACGGAACGCCTCAACCACCGTCTGCGAGGGACGAACCGCCGAAAAGTCCTTATCGGTCATATCGTCGGGATCGAACGACGTCAGCGTGCCGTCCACGTCAAAAAAGAGCACGGCGGAATCGGGGCACGCATCAATCATATGGGTTCCTTTCGAGGATAAGGGCAAACGAAGCATCCATCATATAATGGAGCGACGCAACCAGAGAGGTCACCCATGGAATTTTACGCAAGCTGCCCCGAGGGCTTTGAGTCCGCACTCGCCGATGAGCTTAAACGCCTCGGACTTTCGCATGTCCGCCGCCTGAAAGGCCGCGCTACATTTGAGGGCGAGCTCGAAGAAGGCTACCGCGCCTGTCTATGGTCGCGCCTGGCGAGCCGCGTGTTTGTGGTGCTTGGGCGCTTTGAGGCGCAGGATGCCGATGAGCTGTACGACGGCGTTTACGACATCGCCTGGGAGACCATCATCCGCCCCGGTGCCACCATCGCCATTACCGCCCGCGGCGTGACAGAGCAGCTGCGCAACACGCGCTTCTCGGCCCTGCGCGCCAAGGACGCGCTGTGCGACCGTCTGGCCGAGACCACGGGCCGTCGCGCCGATGTCGACGCCGCCGATCCCGACGTTCACCTGTTGCTTTCGCTGCGCCAGCGCCGCGCGAGCATCAGCCTGGACCTTTCGGGCGACCCGCTGTTCAAGCGCCTGCCGCCCGCGGCGACCCGTGCCGGCGAGGGCGCGCACGTGTTGCGCCCCGACTACGCCGCCCTGGTGCTGGCGCAGGTCGGCTGGACCGCACTGTGCGAGCGCGAGTTGACGGCCGACGATTACGAGAATGAAGCCCTTCCCACGCTAATCGATGCCTCGTGCGCCGGCGGCGGCCTGTTGCTGGAAGCCGTGAACATTCTGACCGACCGCGCCCCGGGCGCCGCACGCGAGCGCTGGGGCTTTGAGGGCTGGCAGCTGCACGATGCCGCCCTGTGGGAGCAGCTGCTTGCCGAGGCGCGCGAGCGCGAGGCGGCAGCGCGCGAGCGGCAGGCGCGCATCGTGGCCGTAGACATCGACCCCGCCGCCCGCAAGACTGCCGAGCGCATGGTCAAGTGCGCCGGCTACAAGCGTTTTGTCGACTTTTGCGCCGCCAAGTCCGCCACCGTGCTGGACCATGCTGGCGCCGTCGCCGGAGCCGCCGTAGTCGCAGACACCACCGAGACACCGCTTTCACTCATGCACGACGCCATGACGCTGGTCGGCGAGCTGCGCCGCGCGCCCGAGCTCGCTTCGGCACCGGTCGCCGCACTCACCCGCGATGGCCTTATGGCCCGCGCGCTCCATGCCGAGCCCGCGCGCTCCATCGCCGTCATGCCCAATAACGAGGAGGCGGCTCTTGAGGTTTGGCCCTCGCTCGACCACGCCGCCGCGGCATTCGAAGCTGCGACCAGCGCAGATGCCGAGAAGCAGACCGCAGATGCCCAAGGCGAAGCCGCCGACACCCTCATGCCCGAACCTACCGCCACGCTCGACCTGGGCGACGGCAAGCCGCTGCCCGTGCTCATCCCGGAGTCCGAGCAGTTCGCCAACCGCCTGCGCAAGAACGCCCGTCTGCGTCGAAAGTGGGCAAAGCGCGAGGGCGTGAGCTGCTACCGCGTCTACGATGCCGACCTGCCCGACTACTCCGCTGCCATCGACCTGTACGAGGGTTGCCCGCAGACGCCGGGCCGCTGGCTCGTCATCGCCGAATACGCCGCACCTAAGACCATCGACCCCGCACTGGCCCAGGCCCGCATGCTCGACATCTTGGCCATCGCGCCGCGCATCCTAGATGTTCCCGCCGAGCATGTGCACACCAAGGCCCGCATGCGTTCGCGCGGCGGCTCGCAGTACGGCAAGCAGGGCGCCGGCAAGGGTGGCTCGGGCGAGCGCGCCAACATCGCGCGCCGTCGCCTGCCGCTCATCGAAGAGGGCGGCCTTACCTTTGCCGTCAACTTTGACGACTACCTGGATGTGGGCATCTTCCTGGATCACCGCGTCACCCGCAACCTGGTGCGCGAGCACGCCAAACAGGCACGCCGCTTCCTCAATCTGTTCGCCTATACCGGCACCGCCACCTGCTATGCGGCAGACGGCGGCGTCGAGGAGACCGTGACGGTCGACCTCTCGAACACCTACCTAGACTTGGCCGAGCGCAACATGCGCCAGAACGGCTTTGTGGGGCCGCAGCATCACTTTGTGCGCGACGACGTGCTCGCCTGGATTCGCGACCAGCGCCAGACGCGCAACCGCTGGGACCTGATCTTTGTCGACCCGCCCACGTTTTCGAACTCGTCCAAGATGGGCCGCCGCACCTGGGATGTCCAGCGCGACCATGTTGAGCTTTTGGCCGGCGTTTCACGCCTGCTTGCACAGGGCGGCCATGCCATCTTTAGCTGCAACCTGCGCGGTTTCCGCCCCGAAACGCGCAAGCTCGCGCGCGCGGGCGTCGTGCTGGAGGACATTACGGCGCAGACCATCCCCGAGGACTTCGCGCGCAACCAGAAGGTGCACCACTGCTATATCGTGCGCCGACTGCCCATCGAGGACGCCATGGCCGAGGTCGGCTTTAGCGCCGAGGAGATTGCCGAGCGAACCGAGGAGCTGCGCAACCCCGAGGCGCGCAAGCCTCGTGCAGCAGCGCCCGCGCCCACGCAGGCCGGCAACGGCAAATCAAACTTTGCCGGCAAACCCTCCCCTGCCGGCAAGTCCAAAAAGAAGAAGTTCTACGCCAGCAAGCCCAAGGGCAAATAACAAAGTTGCGGTGGAATATGGACTGTTTGGCCGCCAAATAGGCCATTTCCGTCCGTATTTCACCGCAACTCATATTGGGACGGTGGTTGGCGATCTAGCCTTGGGTGACCAATCGGTAACCGATGCCCACGTGTGTTTGGATATAGCGCGGGTGCGCGGGGTCGGACTCGATCTTCTTGCGCAGCGTGCCCATAAAGACGCGCAGGCTCGCCAGGTCGCTCTTAGTTGCCGTGCCCCAAATCTCGTGCAGGATAAACTGGTGCGTTAGTACCTTGTCGGCGTTATGTGCCAGCAGGCACAAGAGCTTGTACTCAATCGGCGTCAGATGCAGCTCCTCGCCATCCATCGTGGCAATGCCGGCATCAAAGTCGATATGCAGCTCACCGGTATCGAACGAGCCCTCGGAGGCAACACCACCCGTTTGCGCATACGAAAGGCGCCTGAGCGTCGTGCGAATGCGTGCAAGCAGTTCCTCGACCGAAAACGGCTTGGTCAGGTAGTCATCGGCGCCGGCATCGAGCGCGCGAATCTTGTCCGCGTCCTCGCTGCGCGCCGAGACCACGATGATCGGCATGCCCGACCATGCGCGCACCGACTCCACCACCTTGACGCCGTCCATATCGGGCAGGCCCAGATCGAGCAGCACGATGCTCGGTGCCTGCGATGAGGCGGCGGCGATGGCGGCATGGGCGGTCTCCACGGCCATATGACGCAAGCCGTGCGCCTCGAGCGCGGCAACAATAAGGTTGCGGACGGCGGGATCGTCCTCAACGACCAAGATGAGCGGTTTTACGGCAGAGTTCGGCACAGCGCTACTCCTTATCAAACGAAACGTCGGCGACGGGAAGCTCAATCGTAAAGACCGAGCCGTGCGGGTCCGCCGCGGCAACCTCTATGCTACCGCCATGCGCCAGCGCAATGGAGCGGCAGAGCGAAAGACCCAGGCCCACGCTGCGATGGCTGTCGGCAAGACCGTGGTTGGCGGTGTAGAACGACTCAAAGATTCGCTCGCGGTCCTCGGGCGCAATGCCCGGGCCGTCATCGGCCACCGAGCACGCCACGCGTCCATCGTCGACGCTAATCGAAATCATGATATGCGAGCCTGCGGGCGTATAGGTGATGGCGTTGTTCACCAGATTGACCACCAGCTGCACCATCAGGCGCGCATCGACGTTGACGAGCGCCGGCTCATCGCACGCCACCACCTTAAGGTCGTGCTCGCGCACGGCAGGGTTCACGTGGCGCAGCGCCTCCTCCACGATATCGTCCATGAGCTCGAGCGTGGTCGACAGGCGCATACCGCCGCCCTCGAGCTTGGTGATGGCGAGCAGGTTCTCGACGGTGGCGTTGAGCCATTGCGCATCCGAGCGAATGGACAGGAGCAGGCCGCGGCGCGTCTGGGCGTCGAGCACGGCGGTGCCGGTCGAGCCCTGGTCGAGCAGCACATCGGCATTGCCCGAAATACTGGTGAGCGGCGTGCGCAGGTCATGCGAGATGGAGCGCAGCAGGTTGGCGCGCAGCTGCTCATTTTTGGCAAGCACCGCCGCCTCCTCGCGGGCCTCCATGGCGCGGGCGCGATCGAGCGCCAGCTCGCCTTCGCTCACGATGGCATCGGCAAGTGTCCGCTCCTCATGCGTCAGCACGTCGGGCTCGGCAACGATAGCCAGCACGCCCACCACCGAGGCGGGATCGCCCGAGCGCGCGAAGCCGTCGCCTGTGCGAACCGTCAGGTAGATGCCATAAAACGCCGAGCCGCCAAACGTGGCGTCGAGCGGCGTTCCCACATAGGCGGACGCCGAGAGCCGAGGCGGCATCTGCGGCGCCAGTTCGTGCACCGGTGCGGCATCGCCCACGGCCGTGTAAGTCGCGCGCGGCAGCAGGTCATCGCCCTCGGCGTCGGCGCTGTACCACACGACAGGGCAGCCCGAAAGACGCGCCAGCTGCGTGGCCATGGCGTGAACGATCTGATGCTGATCGGCGCACCGCTGCAGCATGCGGTTGGTCTCGAGCACCATATGCGTGCGGCGGTCGCTGGCGGCAGCCTGTGCCAAGGCGCGGCGCAGGGCCAACGCAATCGAACTCGACACAAGCGAGACCACGAACATGATGAAGAACATGCCGGGATAGCCGCGGTCGATAAGCGACAGCGAGTAGCGCGGGTCGACAAACAAGAAGTTGTAGAGCGCCACGGCGGCAGCCGAGCTCAGCAAGCAATACAGGCGACTCCAGGTAAAGAATGCGCACAGCTGAACGGCAAACACATAGACGATCATGATGCTCGGCGCGAGACCCGGATGGTCGAGCAGCGCGCCCACAATCGTCGCCGCGACCAGCAGCCCCACCGATACGCAGGCGTCATACAGAGGAGTGCGGCGCGTCAGCGTTGTGCGCCGCCACCAAAAGCTATCGGCAATATCGCCGTCCGTACGGACGTCCATCAGCGTCCCGCCCCTCTCTCAAAAACAAAAACCACCACAAAGGGGACAGGCACCTTTGTGGTGGTTTCCCTTGTGGTGGTTCCAAGTGTATAGCCTTTGCAACCGGCGGTCGCTAGACAAACAGCACGTGCGCGAGCAGTGCGCACACGCACGCCGCGACAAGCACCGTCACCACGATCGAAATCACGCGGTCGGCCATGTCCATGTTGGCCCGATTCGTAAAGAACCGATCTTCGGCGGCGTCGACACGCGCCTCACGTACCAGCTCGGCAACCACCTCGCGGCCATCAAGCATCTTTACATCCATGTTTGCCTCCCCGGTCTCAATCTTGTCCATCGAAAACCAACTCCGTGCAACCCGTCGGCGCCTACGGGCGTTCGTTGGGAGCCAGGCGCTGCATCTTGTTCACGGCCTTAAACTTGGTGAACAGCGGCACGTACTCAAAGCTCACGTTGGAGTTCTCCAGGCCGTACCAGCGTGCGGGCGTGCCGGCGGCGCGGCGGATGATGTACTTGAGCGTGATGGCCGTACGCTCGCTGGGCTCCACATCGCTTTCGGGCGCCAGAAGCTTACGGATCAGGACGAACTTGAACGTACCGATGTTACCCGGATCCTTGTAGACCGAGTAGTCATGCGTCTGCGGCGGCAGCTCGCCGGTGGCAGCCAGGTCCTGAACAACCTGACGCAGGTAGGCATTGACGCGCTGGTTGATCTTGTAGCCCAGGTACAGGTGCACGCGGAACACGTAGTCGGTGCCGAACGTCTCGACCGAATAGGCAAAGGTGTGCGGTTCGTCCATGGTCTCGACATTCACGAACCACCAGGCGCGGGCACGCTTGGGATGCTTGTCCAAGATCGAATAGACGATATCGCGGTCGATGTAGTCGGTATGGGTGTCCTTGGTCAGGTACACGACGTTGTCACTCATGCGCTCGTAACGGTCGTCGTCGCGCAGGCGCTTGAGCTGCGGCAGGTAGCTGCGCAGCGGCAGCAGCGTAAACTGGCGCTGCTCGACCGCCGTGCCGTTGTACCAGCACACCATAATGCCCATGATGAGTGCAGCCATGAGGATGGTGAAGTAGCCGCCGTGGAAGAACTTGGTGAGCGAGCTCACGAAGAAGAAGCCTTCGAGCAAAAGGAAGAAGGCCGCGAAGATCCACGGAGCAACCTTGAGCTTGCGCTCCTCGTGCAGGTAGAAGAAGAGCAGCAGCGTGGTGCACATCATAGTCAGCGTAATGGCAAGGCCGTACGCGGCTTCCATATGCGCCGAGTTCTGGAACAGCAGCACCACGATAACGCAGCCGACAAGCATGACGTTGTTGACCATGGGGATGTAGAGCTGGCCCTTGGTCTCGGCAGGGTAGAAGACCTGCATGTGCGGCATGAGGTCCAGACGGCTGGCCTCGGACACCAGCGAGAATGCGCCGGTGATGAGCGCCTGCGAGGCAATGATGGCCGCGACGGTGGAAAGGCCGACGGCAAACGGGCGCAGGCCCGGGGCGAGCATCTGGTAGAACGGGTTGAGGTCGGCAATGCCCATGAGCTCGGGGTTGGCAGCGTTGTTCATAAGCCAAGCGCCCTGGCCCATATAGGAAAGCAGCAGGCAGCACTTAACGAACGGCCAGGTAGCGTAGATGTTGCCGCGGCCGACGTGGCCCATGTCGGAGTAGAGCGCCTCGGCACCGGTGGTGGCGAGGAAGCAACTGCCCAGAATCATGATGCCCGCGTGGTTGTTGGGGCTCAGCAAAAAGGCGATGCCGCGCACCGGGTTGAGGCACAGCAGCACGGCGGGGTGCTGGAAAACAAAGAAAAGACCCGTGCCGCCCAGGAACAGGAACCACAGCGTCATGATGGGGCCAAAGGCGTGACCGATCTTGGCCGTACCGATGCGCTGTACCAAGAAGAGCACGATGATGATGGCGAGCGTAATGGCGACGACGCGGCCCTGGTCATCGCCCAGCACGGCATGGACCGCCGGGATGGTGCGCAGGCCCTCGATGGCCGTGGTAACGGTAACGGCTGGCGTCAGGATGCCGTCGGCGAGCAGCGCGGCGCCACCCAGCATGGCGGGGATGATAAGCCACTTGCCGCAGCGCTTGACCAGGCTGTACAGGGCAAAGATGCCGCCCTCACCATGGTTATCGGCGCGCAGCGAGATGAGCACATACTTGATGGTGGTCAGCAGCGTGACCGTCCACACGACAAGGGAGAGCGCGCCGAGCACGAACTCCTCCGTCACGCTTCCGATGCCGCCGTTGCCGGCAACGAGCGCCTTGGTTACATACATGGGGCTGGTGCCGATATCGCCATACACCACACCCAGCGTGACGAGCATCGCCGAGATGCTCACAGGAATCGCAGCGTGCGAGGCTGCCTCCTTGGCCTTTTGTTCCATAAGCCGGTTTCCTCCCAACTTTAATGTTCGAAGGGATTATAGGTAATCGGCCTGCACTTGCACGGCACCGTTTTCCCAGCTAGATAAACATTTATACGGCCTTTAGGCCACCACGGCGATATGAAATGTGACAAAAGGACTGTCCCCTTGTCACATTCGTCATTTTCCAAGCCAATTTTTGAACCACCACTCCATGGAGCGGCTCATCTCGGCCATAAAGGGACTGGTGTGTTTGCGGGTGTAGATATCCACCACGCGCTCGCCCACCTCGCGGGCATGCGGGCGAAACATCGCGTCCATCTCGGCCACCTGCGCGTCCATGGTCGCAGCATCGGCGCGGCAGTAGCGCTCCTCGTGCACCAGGTTCACCACGGGATGCGCAATGGCCGGACGCTCCTTACGGGGCGTGCCGATGATGAGCATCGACAGCGGCATGGTATAGGGCGGCAAGTCCAGTAGCTCGGCAACTTCCTCGGCATTCTCGACGATATCACCGATGTAGCAGCTCCCCAGGCCCAGAGCCTCGGCGGCAACCACGGCGTTTTGCGCGGCGATCACGGCGTCCTGGGCCGCGATGGCAAAGTCGCCCAAACCCGGCGCGCGGCGGGGCGCCTTGCCCGTGCGCTCGACAAACTCGGACTCAAAGCAGCCCACGTGCTCAAACAGATCGATCCACTTGGCATAATCGACCACAAATATGAGTGCCCAGGGCGCCTTGGCAATCATGGGCTGGTGGTCGCACAGGTCGGCCAGGCGGTCGAGCGTAGCCTGCTCGCGGATGCTCACGATGGAGTACATCATCATGGCGCCCGCCGACGGCGCGCGACTCGCCGCATGCAAAATCGCTGCACGCTGCTCGTCGGTCACCGCCACGGGACGGTCGTCGTCATCACGCGCGAAGGCACGCGTGGAGGAACGGTGCTCCAACGTGTCCAGCACCGCATTGCCCGTCGTCTCGACCGGATAGCCGCCCGCGTCCACGTCACCCGCACTCGTCATACAAGCCCGTTCGTTCATCGCCTCATCCTCGCTAATTCTTTAAGAAGCCTTTACGTTTCCGTGTAATTCCCGTCCATTATCGCGCAGGTCGCCACTACATTGCGCCACACCGCCACACGTGCGCGTTAATATGGCTGGTTGTTGTGCGCAGACACCAATTGCAGCGCATATTTAGGTAACAATCGGGTAAACCCCCACTTTCGTAGGTTTTAAGTTTGTGAGGAGTCTCAGCATGTTCGCTGCCGCCATCTCGCTCGTCGGTCTTGCGGCGACCGTCTACCTTGTTTTGCGCGAGGCCAAGGCCATTCGCGCTCAGTCGGGCACCGTTGCCAAAAGCGCTCTTGGGTGGAGCGTCGCCTTCGGCCTGTTCCAGCTCTTTTTGACCGTCTGGGGCGCTATTGGCCTCGTCGCGCAGAACGAGCCGCTCGCCTTCGTGATGCTCATCCTGACCAACGCCATCCTCACCGGCTGCGCTTGGGCCAGCATCGCCCGCGACCGCATCGCCCCGCGCGTCTTTGCGTTCGCCGGGCCCGACGCCCCCACCCCCACCGGCAAGCTCGCCCGCCTGCGCGGAGCCTTTGTG
Source organism: uncultured Collinsella sp. (assembly GCA_902493915.1). Taxonomy (GTDB): domain Bacteria; phylum Actinomycetota; class Coriobacteriia; order Coriobacteriales; family Coriobacteriaceae; genus Collinsella. Next base: position 2,056 of record CABUQY010000002.1, on the reverse strand, counting down.
GGTAAACCGCTCGTCGCCGCCGTCCTGTGCCTGCTGCTCGCCGGCGTCTTTGCGCTGCTGGGCATGGAGGTCTCGTCCAACCACGACTTTACCTGGGTCTACCCCCTGTGCATCCTGCTCGAGTGGGCCATCATCACCACGCTCATGGTCGGCCTGTTCTTCCTGTTCCAGCGCCACGGCGCAGCCCCCGCGGTCTTGGCCTTTGCCCTCTTTGTCCTGGGCATTGCCGAGTTCTTCGTCATCACGTTTAAATCCATGCCCATCCAGCCGGGCGACCTTTCGGCCATCTCCACCGCCGCCGCGGTCGCCGGCACCGGCTACACCTTCTCGATCTCGCTGTTCTGCGTGCTGTCCATGGGCTTTACCGCCATCGCCATGCTGCTGTGCGAGTACGCCGGCCTGGTGGCACCGCACCGTCAGAAGGGCGCCGCCAACGCCAAGCGCATGCTGCTCACCAACCTGCTCGTCGCCGTGCTGTGCCTGGGCGGTGTAACCGCACACGTCACGCTCATCGACTACTACAACACCCTCGGCATCACCGTCTACACCTGGCGCCCGCTCGAGAGCTACTGGCGCGAGGGCTACCTGCCCGCTTTCATTAGCGCAGCGCAGTCCATCAAGCCGCCCAAACCCGCCGACTACTCCGTCGACGATGCCAAGGCCACGCTCAAAAAGTACGCCAAGGCCTATGACAAATCCGACGCGGCTAAGAGCGATGAGCGCACCGCCGCAAAGGAGCAGTTCGACAGCGAGAAGCCCACGGTCATCGCCATCATGAACGAGACCTTCTCGGATCTGTCGATCTACCAGAACATGCGCGCCGGCTACGAGGGCCCGCAGTACTTTAAGAACCTGTCCAACTGCCTCAGCCGCGGCAAGCTCTACGTGAGCGCCTACGGCGGCGGTACCGCCAATACCGAGTTTGAGTTTATGACCGGCAACTCCATGGCCAACCTGGGCTCGGGCGTGTACCCCTACACCATCTACAACATGGAAACGACCGGGAACCTGGCAGAGCAGTTCAAGTCGCTCGGATATTCCACCACGGCCATGCACCCCAACCACGCCACTAACTGGAACCGCGAGAACGTGTACAAGGACTTTGGCTTTGACCGGTTCCTGTCCATCAACGACTTCCAGGGAGCCGACACTCTGCGCGGTATGGTGACCGACCAGGCGACCTATGACAAGATTCTTGAGCTGCTCGACCAGAACGCCGATCCGCAGTTTATCTTCGACGTGACCATGCAGAACCACTCGGGCTACGACACGGGCCTGCTGCCGGTCGACAAGCAGATGCACCTGAACATCGACACGACCGATCTGGACGCCAAGACCGTCGAGGACGGCACGCTCTCCGATGTCGACGAGTACGTCTCGTGCATCGAGCAGTCCGACCAGGCGCTGCGCTACTTCCTTAACGCCTTGAGCAAGCTCGACCGCAAGGTGGTCGTGGTGTTCTGGGGCGATCACCAGCCGTTCTTCCCGTCCAAGTTCAACGACAAGTGGTTTACCGGCGAGGACGACGCCACGCACCAGGAACGTCTGTGGCAGACCGACTACATCATCTGGGCCAACTACGACGTTGCCGGCTGCGATCAGACGAGTAAGGTCGACGACCTGTCCACCAACTACCTGTCCACCCAGCTGATGCAATTGATCGGCGCCCCGCTTTCCGACTATCAAAAGGCGCATATGACGCTGCGCGAGTCGCTGCCCGCCATCAACTCCGTGGGCTACGAGGACGCCAGCCTGCGCTGGGCGCTTTCCTCCAACGTCACCGGTGACGACGCCGCCGCCGCTGCCGCCACCAAGGCACGCGAGGATTACGCCAAGATGCAGTACTACGAGATGTTCCGCGACGGCAAGAACGTGTACACCGAGCACTTCCAGACCGAGGCCAACGAGACCGACCCCAACCTGGCACCGGGTACGACCAAGATCAAGTAGCGGCGTGTCTTAACTGGATCGTCTGCCCGGGCGGCGGGACATTAGGTTCCCTGCTCGGACAGTCCTGCTCGCACGGAGAGCACATTAAGTGCTCTCCGGCTCGTGC
>CABUQY010000001.1 GCA_902493915.1 uncultured Collinsella sp. | reverse complement strand
TTGGAACGGGGGAAACGGCGGTCGACGAAACTGGAGAGGAGGTATTACGAGCTCCTGTGCGAATTGGAGAGAACGCTCCCGCAAACTGCCTCTTGACAACTTATAGGAGCGTCGGTTTTCATTTCGCATTACTTGACGTGGTCGAGGACTGCCGCCTAAACGTAGTAGATAGGCCCATTTCGTGGCAGACGGGTCACGCGGCAGCCCTCGTGAGGCAAAAATGATCCGTTTCCCTCTGTCCACGGGAGATCAAGGGCTGCTACGGATATGGTGCTATTTCAAAACTATGCCGGATTACGGGGCTAAAGTCGGAGTCCTCATCCATACAGCCTTTTTTTGAAAAACGGCAGGCTATCTACCTGCGGTTTTGTTTTTCGATTTTCTGTATGGTTGGGGATTCGCAATCCAGCCCCGTAATCCGGCATAGTTTTGTTCGTGGCAGCCCAACCGCGCGTTTAAGCGCGGGGCCGGTGGGGCATTTTTGCCCCACCGGCCCCTATTCCAGCGCTATACCAGCCCCATCCCAACGCTATTCCGGCTTGGTTTCTACTGTGGGAGTCTTGTCCGCCGCGACTGGAGTGCGCGCGGTGTCCATGCTCAGGCAGTGTTTAGGACAGCTTTCGATGCACTCGCCGCACACCACACAGGCATACGGGTCGATCGACCACGTTCCGCCCTTGCGATCGACCGCGAGTGCGCCCGCCGGGCAGCGGCGCGCGCACATGCCACAGCAGATGCACACGTTCATGTCGTTAACGATATGCCCGCGCAGGCGCTCGGGTGCCGCGAGCTTCTCCTGCGGATAGCACACCGTTACCGGCTGCTTGACCATAGAGCCCAAGGCCGTCTTGGCAAATGTCAGTAAACTCATGCCGCGCCTACCTTTCCGTGCAGCTAATGCAGGGGTCGATGGTCAGGATAATCATGGGCACGTTAGCAAGGAGCACGCCCTGCAGCGCATGCGTCAGACCCGCCAGGTTCTGCGACGTCGGCGTGCGCACGCGGAAACGGTCCAGGTTCTTGGTGCCGTTACCGCGCACATAGTAATATGCCTCGCCGCGCGGCTGTTCAATCACAACCTCGCCGCGCGCGCCGTCGGCCGGCGTGAGCTTGGTACGCCCGCCGATACCGTCGTGCGGAATCTTGCCGACAAGCTCCTTGATAATGTCCATGGCCTGCGTAACCTCGGCACAACGCACCTGGCAGCGGGCATAACAGTCGCCATCGGTGGCAACAATCGGCTCAAACGCAGCCAAGTCCGCATAGGCACCGTCACCGAACATGCGCACGTCATAATCCACGCCCGAGGCGCGACCGAACGGGCCGACCATCGACAGATCCAGCGCGTCCTTCTTGCTGATCACGCCCACGCTATGCAGGCGCTCGCCGCAGCTATTGTCGTCCAAAAATGTATGCACCACGGCCTCGTAGTCAGGGCGCATAGCGTCGAGCGTCTGGACAATACCCGCCAGCTCGGAATCCTCAATGTCGTGTTTAAGGCCGCCAATCTCGTTAATCGACAGAATCACGCGACCGCCGCAAGTGCTCTCAAAGATCTTGAGAATCTGCTCGCGCAGCGTCCACGAACGATAGAACAGCGCCTCAAAGCCAAAGGCATCGGCGAGCAGGCCCAGCCACAGCAGGTGCGAGTGAATGCGCGAAAGCTCATGCAGAATGGTGCGGATATACTGCACGCGACCAGGCACCTCGATGCCGAGCATGCGCTCGCAGGCGCTGGCGTAGCCACAGCTATGGCCCACGGCGCAGATGCCGCAGATGCGCTCGGCGATGTAGCCAAACTGATGCATATCGCGCTTTTCGGTGAGCTTCTCGAGTCCGCGGTGCACAAAGCCGATCTGCGGAATTGCTTCGATGACGCGGTCGTCCTCGATCACTAGGTCCAGATGAAGCGGCTCGGGCAGCACCGGGTGCTGCGGGCCAAACGGAATTACGGAGCGATGAGCCATGGACCTTACGCCTCCTTTTTCTGCTTGTCGCGGGCGGCCTTGGCGGCAAGCGCCGCGCGGACCTTGGCCGCTTTCTCGGGATCCATGGCAGCGAGCTTTGCCTCCATCTCGGCAGCCTTGAGCGCGGCCTTGGCAGCGGCATCGTCATGCTGGGCATCGGAGCCGGCAGTCGCAGCGGGCTGAGCAGCGACGCCCGCGGCATCGCCGGCGCTCGCAGCGCCTTCCCCTGCAGCAGCCGCAGCCGTGGCGGCCTTCTCGGCCGCGACCTTGCGCGCCTTGGCCTCGGCAGCCGCACGGACCTTCATGGCTTTCTCGCGCGCGGCCTTCACCTCGGGCGTGATAACGCTCATGGGCTCGGCAGTCGAGACCTGGTAGAAAAAGCCCTTAAAGTCGATCTGCATGTCGGTAATGGCAAGACCAAACAGGTCGTGGGCCTCGTTTTCAAACGGGAATACCGCCGGATAGTACGAACTGATAGACGGAATCTCCTGGTACTGATCAATTCCCTCAACCACCAGGTTTTCGATCGCATAGTTGCCGTCCTGCACAATATGCTCCTGAGCAGCACGAACGTTGATAAATGTATAGACCAGGCGATACGTGCCGTCGTCGACGTTGCGTTCGGCGTGCATCTGCACAAAGCGCGCGCCAACGCCCTTGAGCGCCTGGACATGCGACAGGAGCTCGTCGATCCCGACGATGGTATAGATAGCCTTTTGCATTACTCGGCCTCCTTTGCAGCGGCGGGCGCGGCGGACCTGGTGGACACGTTGACCTCGACGCCGTCACCGGCGACGGCCCCGGCCCCGGCCCCCGCAGCCACAAACCCGTCCTCGCCCAGCTCAACGCCACCGTCCCAAGTAGCGGCGCCGCCCACGGTAAGCGGATCGCCGCCGGCGCGCATCACGGCCTCTTTCTGGTCCAGGATGCCGCACGCCTCCACGATGGCATCGATCACGGTCTCGGGGCGAATGGCGCACCCAGGCGCGTACACATCCACGGGAATTGCGCGGTCCACGCCGCCGGTCACGTTATAGGCATCGCGGAACACGCCGCCCGAACACGCGCAGATGCCGCAGGCCACCACGCACTTGGGCTCGAGCATCTGGTTGTAAATCTGGCGCACGACAGGCAGGTTCTGGACATTGACCGACCCCGTCACCAAAAAGATGTCCGCATGCTTGGGGTTGCCGGTGTTGACCACGCCAAAGCGTTCCGCATCGAACAGCGGCGTGAGCGAGGCCAACACCTCGATATCGCATCCGTTGCAGCTCGAGCCGTCGTAATGAATAACCCACGGCGAGCGCGACATTTTATGATCCATGGATGCCGCCTCCTAAATAAATACGTCGACGAGGATGGGCATAAGGTTGAGCAGGCCAAACACCAGCGCCACGCCCCATCCGAGCCTAAAGCAGCTGCGCCAGGTGCTGCGTGCGAAGGTGTTGTCGATCAGGACCTCGACAAAATACGTCGCGGCCATCACGACCAGGGCTACAACCCAGCTCACGGGGTTGTCCCAAACAAAGAACATGCCCACCCACATCAAAAACAGCACGGTCTCGCACCAGTGCATAAGGGTCATCTTGGCCAGCGTGCCGCCGCTCATCTCGGTGGCGACGCCCTGGACGATCTCCTGATGCGCATGATGCGAGTACGAAAGGTCAAACGGCGACTTGCGCAGCTTGATGGTAAGCACCGCGAGCAACGCGAGGAAAATGGGCGCGCTGTACACGATGATAGGGGCCGACTGCCCCGTCACAGCAATGGAATCGAAGCTGTCGGTGGCAAGGTACAGGCCCACACTCATCAGCAGAACGGCGGGCTCGTAACTCATGACCTGCAGCAGCTCGCGGTCGGCGCCGACCTGAGCAAACGGGCTTTGCGTCGAGGCGGACGCCAACACCACAAAGATCGCGGCGAGGGTAACCATAAACGCGCACAGCAGCGTGTTGGAGCCCGACACAAAGATGCCGCCGCCCACCACGGTAAAGATGAGCGCGCACGCCATGTAGGTGTCGTCCATGGTGTTTACGCTGGCGGGGGCCTTGCGCAGGAGCTTGGCCACATCGTAGAAGGGTTGTAGCAGGCGCGGGCCCACGCGGCCCTGCATGCGAGCCGAAAGCTTACGGTCAACGCCGTCGATCAGGCCACCAACCAAAGGCGCAATCAAGGCAAACGCCACGGTGCCAATAAAGATGCCCACGACGCCCGAACCTTCAAAATACTTGCCGCGCAACACCGAGGGCGCGCTCATGGCAAGCCGCTCGGGCCCAATCCACGCGCAACACAGCAGCGCAAACAAGATAATGCTGCAGCACACGACGCTACCCGCGGGGCCAATACGCTTCTCGCCAAGGGCGTCCTCCGAGTACCAATTGCGCTTTTCGGCCTTCACCTCGCGTCCCATCGAGCCGCGGAAATGGCGATATTTGTCGGTTCCCACGCCCGAAAGGTACACGTTGACGTGCGGCTTATTGCTCACGCGGAACGACGTCAGCAGCACCACGGCGATAAACGCTACGATAACCACCATCAGATACATGGCGTCCTTGCCAATAACGTACGGCACGCGTCCAAACACCATGGCGAGATAGGGCGATACCAGACCGCTCGAGATAACCGGAAACGCCACGCAGCACAGAATCAGCAGCGCGGCGATGGTGTTGAGCGCCATCCATTCGGTCTTATGGACATTGACCTCGACGTTTTGAGCCGTGGGGTCGACGCCCGAAAGCTTGGCAAGCCACTTGCCCCAAAAATAGAACGTCGCGGCCGAGCCAAAGGCCAGCACCATGATCATGAGCACGTTGCCGGTCTGCGCAAACGCCACCAGGGCGCCCCACTTGGACACGAGCATGCCAAACGGCGCCACAAACATGCCCATGATGCCCAGCATCATAAGGCGCGTCAGGTGCGGCATGCGGCTGAACATACCGTCCATGTCCTCGATATTGCGGCTGCCGATATGATGCTCGGCCGTGCCCACGCACAGGAACAGCAGCGACTTTGCCACCGTGTGGAACAGGATTAGGAAGATGGCGGCCCATACGGCCTCGGGCGCGCCGACACCCAAGCAGGCGCTGATAAGGCCCAAGTTGGAAATGGTGGAGTACGCGAGCACACGTTTGGCGTTGCTCTGCGAGATGGCCATGAGGGCAGCGAGCAAAAACGTGATGGCACCCACACTCGTGACCATAAAGCCGGTCACGGGATAGATGGCATAGAGTGGGCTCAGCTTGACCATCAGGAACACGCCGGCTTTGACCATGGTTGACGAGTGCAGCAGGGCGCTCGTGGGCGTGGGGGCAACCATGGCACCCAACAGCCACGTGTGGAACGGCATCTGTGCGGCCTTGGTGAGCGCGGCGAGCGACAACAGAATGACCGGCATCACCAGCAGCGCAGATTGCGCGGTTCCGGCGCCGGAAAGCTCGATCATGCCCGAGATGGTCAGCGGCATGCTGTTAACGTGCAGGTACATGAGTCCGGCCAAAAACGCGATACCGCCCAGCATGTTGAGGATGATCTGGGTGAAGGCGTTCTTGATGGCCTCGGGCGTGCGCGTGTAGCCAATCATAAGGAACGAGCACACGGTGGTGATTTCCCAGCCGCAGAACAGCCACTCAAGGTTGTCGCTCGTCACGATGACGAACATGGCTGAGAGGAACAGGAACATAAGCGCCAGGAACTGCGGGCGACGGTCGGGCGCGGTCTGCCCGCGCAGCGCAGCCTCGTGCTCGTCGTGGGCCTGGAAGTCCTTCATGTAGCCCAGGGCATACACGCAGATAAGGCTGCCGACGATGCCGACGGCGAGGACCATGATCACGCTCATGTAGTCCAGGTAGAGCGGGGTTGCGGTGACGGCTTCGGTCGCGGGCAGCGTCATGGCTGCAAAGGCGAGCGAGCCCACCAATTGGACTACGCTGAGCACCGTGGTGAGCGCGTTCCTATATTTGTACGCGTTGTACAGGATGACGGCGCACAGGATGACGTCGATAACGGAACTGATGATCGAGAGCACATGCGAGGTGCCGGGGGCAACCTCAAAGCTCTGCGGACCCGTGCCAAAAAACATGACGGCGACTACAACTGTCACCGCCATAATAATGCCGGAGCCTATGAGCCCCACCGCATCGCGGGTGCGGTCACCGCGCGCGAGCAGCATGCCCAGCGCCGGTACCAGCGGAAACAGGGTAAGGAAATACAGTAGCGTCATACCATCACTCCCCCATGCAAAAACGCTGCAATTGTTTAACGTTATAGCTCAATTACGGGGTTGCGGTGGCAGGTTTTCGGTCAACTGGGGAGTTTTAGGCGTACGGGGCAAGGAGTCTGTCCGCATTGGAGTAGAGGGGTGACGTCCCTTTACCGCAGCGACGGACGCGCGGGCCACTGCGCGCGGTTTATTGGGCACTTTGGAGGATGTCCCAATAGGCTCGCGCCGGTCCAAAAAGTTGGCGCGGCAAGAAAAATGCGCCCCTGTGGGCGCACCATCCCGTTTGCTATTCCGCCTTTTTAACGCGCGGCTTATCGACCAGTGCGGACTCACCGCTCTCGCGGTACTGACGGCACCAAGCCTTGACCGAAGACTCGCTGGGAATCTTGTGCTTGATCATGGCCTCGCGAACCGTCAAGCCGTTTTCCAGACGGTCCTTAACCACAGCGAGCTTTACGTCGTACGAATAGGTGTGATGATGCGAACCGGCGTTGAGAACGGCGTCGGCACCGCCCACGGCATACGCGCGGGCCCACTGACGAGCCGTGGCCTGGGGAATGCCAAGCTCCGCGGCGAGGGCGCGATGGCCGACCCCCTCTTGGAGGATCTCGACGGCGCGCTGCCTAACCTCGGGCGCATGCGTGCGAGTCCTAGTTGCTTCCGACATACCTGCCACTTCTTAGCCTTAACCGTTAATCTGCTTTCTTACGTGCAAGTTAGATAGTAGCATTTTACTGTTTGCTCAAAGCAGTTAATTAAAATAGACGCGGCGTTATCTGGGCATTTGGCACCAAATTACGACATTTCTTTATCGATTATTTACGCTGGTAGCTGACTCGCAGCTAATCGTCATTCGCTTGTCAACAAAATTGACATCTCTTTATGTCCTTTGGTATAGAGGATATAGTTATTAACCCCTCCCACAATAATTTTGAGTGATCTGCAATGCAGTAGACGTCCTCACTCCTCATGATTACCGCGCATTGCCATCCACTGGAGCAAAACAAAAAGGGCGGGACCTGCTGCGCTTGCAGGCCCCGCCCCGGTTGACACCCGACGGGATGCAGTCGGCCCAGGCGGATCCGTGCTACCGCCCCCCGCTTGGCCGCGATGTTCAACTACAGCTCGTTGGCCGCATGATACGCCGTGCGAATGGCACTCGCAATGTCGGCGGTGCGCTCGCCCGAGCAGTCGCCCACGCAGGTCACGGGCACCGTCACGCCGTCCAGGTCAAACGCGTTGGCCTTGGAGCCCACGGCCATCACCACGTAATCGCAGGCGATCTTCACCGGCTCCTCGGCGCCGTCTTCGGTGGTGCGAATGGCCTCCACGCCCTCGTCGGTAATGGCGGTCAGGCGGGTCCTCACGTGCTGCTCCACGTTGTACTCTGCAAAGTCGCTCATAATCAGCGGCAGAATGGTCTCGGACTCGCCCGCGGCAATCTTGTCGAGCATCTCGACGATCGCCACCTCGCAGCCGTGCTGCAGCAGATACTCGGCAGTCTCGGTGCCCACCAGGCCACCGCCAATAACGGCGACGCGGCCGCTGAGCTCCACCTTACCAGCCAGCACGTCCCAGCTCGAGACGACCTTCTCCGAGTCGGCACCCGGAACGGGGATGACCACGTCGTGCGCGCCCACGGCCACAATCGCGGCGTCGGCGGCGTTGAGGTCCTCAGCGGTAGCGGCATGGTTGAGCTCAACCTTCACGCCCAGACCAGGCAGAATCTTCTCGTAGTACTCGACCGAGCGCATGATCTCGTCCTTGCGCGGAGGCGCGGCTGCCAGCACAATCTGGCCGCCCAGATGATCGCTCGCCTCGTAGACGGTCACGTCGTAGCCGCGCTTGGCCGCCACGCGCGCGGCCTCCAGGCCGGCAATACCGCCGCCCACCACGGCAACCTTCTTGTCGCCTTCGCCCGGCTTGATGGCGATGGTCGCCTCGTCGCCGTTCTCGGCATTGAGCACGCACGAGATGTACTTGCGGTTTTGAATCGCGTCGACGCAGCCCTTGTTGCAGTTGAGGCACTCGCGAATAGGCTCGCCCGTGGCGGCCTTCAGCGCAATGTCGGGGTCGCACATGAGCGAGCGGCCATAGGCGATGATATCGGCCGCGCCGTCTTCCAGAATCTTCTCGCCGGCCTCGACCGAGACGACGCGGCCCACGGTTGCCACCGGCACGGAGACCAGGGCCTTGACGCGCTCGGCCACGGGCAGCGTCCAGTTGTAGGGCATGGCACCCATGGGCGGAATGGTGTCTCCCATGTTGCCGGTGTGGTTTGCCTGCGCGACCTGGATCATATCGATGCCCGCGCCCTCGAGCAGCTTGGCAAACTCGCAGGCCTCGTCGGGCAGCAAGCCACCCTTGCCGCGCGGCGTGCCGTCGGGATTCTCCATGATCACGGGGAGCTTGTACTCCACCATCAGCTGCGGCGCGGCTTCCTTAATAGCGGCGACGACCTCCAGCGCGTAGCGAACGCGGTTCTCGAACGAACCGCCGTACTCGTCCGTGCGCTTGTTGAGGATGGCCGAGCACAGCAAGCCCACCAGGCGGTCGCCGTGGACCTCGATGGCGTCGATGCCGGCCTGCTGCGCACGGGCGGCCGAGGCGGCGATAGCCTCCTTGATCTGGGTGAGTTGCTCCACACTCGCCTCGTTCACAAAGTGCTGCATATCGTGGTGCAGCTTGGCGTAGGCCTGCTTGCGGATCTCGTTGGACTCGGCCATCTTGGCGGCAAAGGTCTCCTCGTCGCCGGCGGCCTTGGCCTCCTGCGCGGCCTTGGCGGCGGCCATGGAGCCCATGACCATGCGGCCGACACCGGGCACATCGTACTCGGGGTGGAACAGCTGCAGCGCGACCTTGGCGCCGTGCTTGTGGACGGCATCGGCCAGCGCCTTAAACGTGGGGATCTGGGCGTCGGTTGCCAGCTTGGGCGTGGGGCTTGCGGTCATGACGGGAGCGACGTCGCCGATGACGATGTAGCTCACGCCGCCACGGGCCAAGCGCTCGTAAAAAGCCAGGCTGCGCTCGCCGATGGAACCGTCACGCTCCTCGTAGCCGGTGGTCAGCGGCGGAAACATAATGCGGTTCTTGAGCTCAAGGGGGCCAACCGTAATGGGCTGGAGCAGCTTGGATGCAGGTGTGGTCATGGACATTCCTCTCTTGTAGGCGCGGCGGCGATGATGCCGCGTAGTTATCTAGAGGATATGGCATGGGAATACAGCAGCGCAACGGAAATCGGCGGACAGCAGGTAGCGGCAGGTGGATGGGGCAGGGCGGCCCGCCGGTTTATCTCAATCTGTAACAGTTACGCGGCAAAACCGGGTCTTACTGTTACAGATCGAGACAAACCAAACCCGCCTGCTAGAAAATCTCAATCTATAACAACAACTCGGCAAAATCCGTCCCTCGTGTTACAGATTTAGACAAACACGACCCAACCCACCGGTATATCTCGATCTGTAACACCTAGCCGCCCAAATCGGGTCTAGATGTTACAGATCGAGATCTTTGATTGAGAGGCCGAGAATTGAACCGAAAACACGGTCCCGAAATAACAAAAAAGCTCGCCGGCTAGGCCGACGAGCTGCAAGTTCTTGGTCGCGGGGGCAGGATTTGAACCTACGACCTCCGGGTTATGAGCCCGGCGAGCTACCAGACTGCTCCACCCCGCAATGTCTGGGCGCCTCATGTGCGCAAGAAAGAATATTACACGGGAGTTCGGTAAACGGCAAGGAAAATCTCGTAGAGCATAATTCCTTCATATTTAAAACCCCTCAGCCCCTATCACCGTAAACGAATCGCAGCCGAGCGCCGTCGACAGCACGTATACAATGGTGCGCGTCCTTTTATGCCAACACCGGGAGTAGACATGCTGCTCGCTATCGATATGGGAAATACGCAGACGGCCATGGGCCTGTTTGACGGAGACGAGCTGGTGCAGTCGTGGCGCATGCCCACCGACCGCTCTTATACCGCCGACGAGATCCATGTGCGCCTGATGGGTTTCTTTAAGATGTACGGCCTTTCGCTCGACGCGGTCGACGCGATCGCCTTTGCGGGCGTGGTGCCGCAGCTCTCGCGCGAATGGCACGCCGTGGCCGACCGCATTGCCGCAGACGCCATCGTCATTGGGCCGCAGACGGCCGCGGTGACCAAACTGCGCGCGGCGCGCCCCCAGGCCGTAGGTGCCGATCGCGTCGCCAACGCCGTTGCTGCCGAGACCTTCTACGGCGCCCCGGCGATCGTGGTGGACTTTGGCACCGCAACCAATATCGACGTCATCAATGAGGACGGTTATTACATTGGCGGAGCGATCGCGCCGGGCATCCGCATCTCCATGGATGCGCTTGCCGCCCGTGCCGCCAAGCTCGCCAGCGTGCCGCTCGAGGCGCCCGAACACGCCATCGGCCGCGATACCGAGGAGTGCATCAAGGTCGGCGCTGTAACGGGCGCCGCCGCCATGGCTGAGGGCCTGGTCGCGCGCATGAAGCGCGAGCTGGGCCGCGAGGATGCCACCGTTATCGCCACGGGCGGCCTCGCCAGCATCGTCGCCGATTCGACCGATGCCTTCAACGTGGTAGACGGCCAACTCACCATCAAGGGCATCTGCGAAATCTACCGCCGCATGCAGGAGCTGGGATAGGACAGGGGCTTAAGTCAAGCACGCCCGATGCCACAGTCCCCGCAAATGCTCGCCAAGCCTATTCCCCAGATAGGCGAAACCCTCCCCGGCACAGGCCGAGGAGGGTCTTGTTGTCATCGTTGTCTTTGAGCGCTGGCGCCTCGCGCTACAGTCCGCGAATTCGTACAGCCTCGGGCGGAAACTCTTGCTCGCCGGCATCGGTCTTGATGGTCGCACGACCCCAGATGTCCAGGCCCGCAAACACACCGACCGCAAGCGGCAAGCCGTTGGGCGACACCGCCGCAACTTGGCGGCCCAGCAGCGGCACCATGTCGAAGTACTCGCCCAGCACGGGAGCCAGCGGACCGGCAGCGCCCTGCGGCGTGTTGGCAACAACCGCCCAGGTGTCCACACGGGTCAGCACGGCGGCGGCCAACTCCTCGACCAGCGCTTCGTCGGCCGCATCCACACCGAGCTCGCTCAACGCCGAAAGCTCAATATCCACCGTCACGGCACCGAACATGCCCGCGGCACCGGCACCGCCGTTCACGGTAACGCGCGCGAACGACGTCTCAAATGCGGGCGCGCCGCACACAATGTCGCTCGGCCACTGGATACCCACCTTACCGGCAAGGCCCAACCCCGGCGTCGATGCTGTGCCCACGAGCGCGTCCATCATGCCCATCGCGGCCACAAACGGCAGGCCGTGGAAGGCATGCATGTTCACATCGGGGCGCACAACCAGCGAAAACGTCAGCGAAGCATCGCCCGCGCTCCACGCGCACCAGCCCGCGGACACGCCCTCGCGGCCCGCGTCGCGCGCCGCGTCGAGCTCGGTGCCGGCGACAACAGCATTCATCTCGATCATCTACATACGCCCCAATTCGCCCACGATATGGCCCACGCGGTCCTCGGGCTCCTTGACCTCGACACCGTTGTAGCGGAAGAACCGCGCCGGGTCGTGCATCAGGTCCTCGAGCGGCACCAGCACAAAGTCGCGCTCGCCAATGAGAGGATGCGGCAGGCGCAGCTTTTTGCCGCCGTGGGTCTCGCCATCCATCCACAGCAGGTCCAGGTCGATGGTGCGCGGACCGTTGGCCTTGGCCTTCTTGGAGCGGTCGCGCCCCAGCTCGGCCTCGATCTTCATGAGCTCATCGAGCAGCACCAGCGGCGCCAGCTCGGTCTTGATCTCGATGACGGCGTTGGCAAACGCGTCCTGGCGCGTCTCGTAGGCCGGCTCGCTCTCGTAAATCTTGGAGGAGTTGGACACGCAGGTGAGTGGAATCTCGGCGATCATCTCGCGTGCGGCGCGGATGTTGTCGCAGCGATGCCCCAGGTTGGAGCCCACGGCCACAAACGCGCGGCGCGGCTGTGGCTTGGCAACCGCCCAGTAGCCGTTCAGGAACTGCGCAAAACCCGCGGCGTCGTGCACGCGCACGATGTTGGCACCGGCCTGGATGGCGCCCAGGCACACGCCAAACGTAGCGGCATCGCGCTCGGCGGCCTCGGTCACGCCCGAGACGGCGCCCACAAAGCGCTTGCGCGACACGGCACACATGAGCGGATAGCCCAGTGACGCCATCTTGGCAGTCTCGCGCTGGATGACGATGTCCTCGTTAGCCGACTTACCAAAGCCCGGGCCAGGATCGATGCAGATGCGGTCGCGCGACACGCCGGCATGGATGAGCGTGCGGGCCTGGTCGGACAGAAAGCCCATGACGCGGCGCATGATGGGCGCAGAATCGGGCAGGGTAAAGCGGCGGAGCTGCGAGGTGGGCACATAGGCCTCCTCGCGGCGGGCGCTGCGGCGCATCATGGCGGCCAGGCGGTCATTGGACTCCGATGCGGCCTCGGTGGCTGCGGACGCGGCCTCGGGCGCGGGCGCGACGGTCTCGGCGGCAGCTGCCTGCTCGGCGGCCGGCGTCTCCTGCCCCAGCTCGGTTACAGGCTCGGACGTGGGCTCCGGTTCGCCAAACGGCAACGAGGGCTGCACCACGCCGCCCGGAAGCTTGGCCTCCGGCTTAGGCTCGCCCAGCAACTTGCCACGACGGCGACGGGCCGGCTTCTCGGCCTCGCGCGCGGCCTCGGCAGCCGCTTCGCGTGCCTTCTCGGCAACAAACGCCGCAGCCGAGGTATCGAGCTGCACCGTCGCGTGCGTGCGGGCGGGTGCGGCGACCTCGCCGGCATGCATCACGATGATGCCGCAGGTGCTCGTCTTAACAAACTCGACCATCTTGGGATCGGTGAAGCCGGTCACGTCGTTGACGATCGAGGCGCCGCAGCGCACGGCCGCCTTGGCAACCGCCACATGACGCGTGTCGATCGAGACGATGGCGCCCTCCTTGGCCAGCGCGCGCACCACGGGCAGCACGCGGCGAGCCTCCTCGTCGGGGTTGACCGGGGTAAAGCCGGGGCGCGTGGACTCGCCGCCCACGTCGATGATGTCGGCGCCGGCGTCGAGCATCGCCAGGCCGTACTCGATGGCGGCATCCGGATCGAAGTGCTCCCCGCCATCGCTAAACGAATCGGGCGTCACGTTGAGGACGCCCATGATGCGCGGACGGTCAAAGCTGAGCTCGTACTTTCCGCACCGCCATGTCTTGCTGTCGTTCGCCATGAACATCCTCCTAAAATGCCCACGCCGCCGAGTCTGGGGAGCTGGCGGCGGGGTCGCTTTGCACTCAGTCTTTCTATTGTATCCGCGCGCGCGGGCTAGAACGCAAACGCGGCCGCGATGTCGCAAGAAATCAGCAGGTCGGCATTTGCATCCTGATCGGTGGGAGCAAGGTTGCATATGGCCAGCGTATCGCCGGTAAAGTATCGCGTAAGGCCTGCCGCCGGATACACCACGAGCGAGGTCCCGCCCACAATGAGGGCATCGGCGGCGGCGATGGCGGCAACGGCACCGGTCAACACATGCTCGTCGAGCGGCTCTTCGTAGAGCACTACATCGGGCTTGATGCGGCCGCCGCACGCGGGGCACGCAGGCACGCCCGCGGCATCCTCGTGCTCGCGCGAGCAAATCCACTCGGCGCTATAGACCGCGCCGCACGACTGGCAAATGTTGCGATGGACCGATCCGTGCAGCTCGAACACGCGCTGTGAGCCGGCCATCTGATGCAGGCCGTCGATGTTTTGCGTCACCACGGCGTCGAGCTTGCCGGCGCGCTCCAGCTCGGCCAGCTTGGTGTGGCAGCGGTTGGGCTTAGCGTTAAGCGCGATCATCTTGGTGCGGTAAAAGTCGAAGAACTCGGCCGGATGCGCCTCGTAAAAGCTATGCGACAGCATGGTCTCGGGCGGATAGGCAAACTGCTGGTGATACAGGCCGTCCACGCTGCGAAAATCGGGAATGCCGCTTGCCGTGGAAACACCAGCGCCGCCAAAGAACACCACGCGCTCGTGGGTATTGAACAGCTCCGCCAGCGCGGCGGAGGCCTGCCTGGGATCTGTTATCGCTTGCGTCATGTTTGTCCTCCGTCCATGTTGGTCGGGGCGGCCGCGATTGCGCCGTCGCCCACGGAGCCCACCCCGCCCCCGTTGCGCTAATCTTAAGCCTGCCAACCCCGTCGAAAGGACACCATGCCTCAGACTTACACTTTCGCCTCGTGGAACGTCAACGGCCTGCGCGCCGTGCTAAAAAAGGACCCGAGCTTTATCCAGATCGCGCAAGAACTCGACGTCGATATCCTGGCGCTGCAAGAGACCAAGCTGCAAGAAGGCCAGGTCGATATTGACCTGCCCGGCTATCACCAAACCTGGAGCTACGCCGAGCGTAAAGGCTATTCGGGCACCGCGGTCTTTAGCCGCCAGGAACCGCTACGCGTGCTGCACGCCGCTGCGCTGCTGTCCTACGCCGGCGAAGGCGAGGCTGCCGAGCTCGTTGCCCAAGCCGCGACCGAGGGCCGCGTCTGCGCGCTCGAGTTCGACAAGTTTTGGTTTGTTGACGTCTATACGCCCAACGCGCAAAACGAACTCGCGCGCATCGATGTGCGCATGGCCTGGGACGATGCCTATCGCGGCTTTTTGAGCGCGCTTGAGCGCGAGAGCGGCAAGCCCGTCGTAACTTGCGGCGACTTTAACGTGGCGCACGAGGAGATCGACCTTAAGAACCCCAAGTCCAACCGCGGCAACGCGGGCTTTTCGGACGAAGAACGCGGCAAGTTTACCGAGCTGCTCAACGCCGGCTTCACCGATACCTGGCGCGCGGCAAACCCCGACGTCGAGGGCGTCTACAGCTGGTGGAGCTACCGCTTTAATGCTCGCAAGAACAACGCCGGCTGGCGCATCGATTATTTCCTGGTGAGCGACGCAATCGCCGACAACGTACGCGACACCGGCATCCGCGGCGACATCTTTGGCAGCGACCACTGCCCCGTCACCCTCACGCTAGAACTCTAGCCCCAATTGATCCCCTGGGGACGGAGGAAAAGGGATCATTTTCACCTCGCGAGGGAACCCACGCGGCCCTCCCGCCACGGAACTGACCCATCTACTACGTTTAAGCCACTACCCTCAACCACAGCGAACAACGCAAAAAGAAAACCGCAGGTAGAAAGCCTGCGGTTTTTCATAAAACGCGGTCATGGTCGGGGGTATCAAGCTAAACGTAGTAGATGGGCCAGTTTCGTGGCAAGCGCCGCCAACTGATTCCCCGGGAACGTCTGGAGACGGAGGAAAACGGATCGATTTGGCTCTCTGAGGGCCACGATGCCCGTCATATCAGCCGGCCATTCCAAAACTATGCCGGTTTACGGGGCTGAATCGCGAACCCCCAACCATACGCAATTCCGAAATAATAAAACCTCAGGTAAACGGCTTGCTCTATTTTGAAAAAAGCCGGTATGGTCGGCCTACGCTAATCTAGCCCCGTAAACCGGCATAGTTTTGAAATGGTACTTCGGAAGTATTGATTCACGCCCCGGCGCAACCAGCCCTACAGCCCGTATTTCACGACAACGCGGTTGATCCGTCGACACCAAGGCTTGTAGAGGGCGGCCAAGAACACGCAGGTCGCGAGGCCGTGTGTGATATCGAACGGCACTGCCGTGGCAAGACGCGCCACGACGCCCGCCCACGTGAGCGGTTGTACAAAACCGATAATGTCGTACGCGTTGATCACCACGCCGTACAGCAGACCCGAAGCAAAGCCGTACGCCATCAGCGCCGGCATGCGCACGGTTCCATCCGCACGGTCGAACGCACCGGCATGCGCCAGCGCACCGCCAACATAGCCAACCAGGCCCCAGGCATACATCTGCCATGGCGTCCACATGCCCTGCCCAAAAAAGAAATTGCTGGTCAGTGCTGCCAACGCGCCGACCATGAAGCCGTTGCGACGCCCGAGCGTCGCCCCGGCGATGATGGCGATGGCGCTCACGGGTTTAAAGTCGGGAATGGGGCCGAACAAGATGCGGCCCGCCGCCGCCAGCGCCGCCAGCACCAGCGTGGGCATAATCTGGCGCAGGCCCGGTCGCGACGCCTCGTAGCCTGCAAAGAACAGCGCAAGCACCAGCGCCACCACGACAAGCATGGCGAGCGCCGCCTGCTCAACGCCCGCCAGCAACGCCGTTGCCATCACCGCCGGCACCGCCAACAACAGCGGAATCTCCAGTTTTGTGAGTAAACGCGAGAAACGACAGTCCGTCATCCCATCACGCCCTATAGAACACGTTGTCGGCAAAGAAGTCGGCCGGGGGCTCCACGCAGGCAATCTCGCCGTCAAACATCATGGCGACGTCGTCGGCTACCTGCTCGGCAAAGTCCAAATCGTGCGTAGCCATGATGACGGTGCCGCCAGCCTTCGCATGGTCACGCAGGGCACGGGCGATGATGCGGCGGCTGGCCAGGTCCAAACCCTTGGTGGGCTCATCGAGCAATAGCAGCTCGGGGCCAATCAACAGCAGCTTTGCCAACGCAAGCAGCTGGCACTGACCGCCCGAAAGATCGTACGGGTGACGCGCCTCCAAGCCCGCCAGACCCAGGCGCGCTGTCTGCTCCCGTGCTGCGGCCTCGTCGTATCCGCAGGTCGAGGCCCATTCCATCAGCTCATCGCGAACCGTCTCGGCAACCAGCAATGCCTTGGGATTCTGTGGCAGCAGCGCCGCCGAGGCCGCTTCGCGCACCATGCGGCCGCGCTGCAGCTTGGCGGTCTTCGCCAGCACCGAGAGCATCGTCGACTTACCGCATCCGTTGCCGCCCACGATTGCATGCACCGCGCCAGCCGAAAACGAAGCATCGAGCCCGCGCAGCACCCAGCCGGACGCTCGATCGTAGCGAAACCAGCCTTCCGACAGGGTGGTAGCCGACCCGCCGTGCATTTTTTGGAGTATTCTGCTTCCATCCGTGCGCGAGAAGGCTTCCGAGCCGTTCTCGAGCGACGTTTGCGCCACAAATTCGGACGATTTGTCCAATTCCGAACTTTTTTTCGCGCTCGATACGTCCCCGGGCGGCTCCAGAGAGCCCAAATTGTCCTCACGCCTGCTGAATACTCCTTTATTTGCACATCGGATGGCACCCCACCCCAACATGTCATCGGAAAACAGCGATTCTCGGCGTCCCAAAGAAGCCATATCCGCCACCTCGCGCACGCGACCGTCCTCAATCCGGTACGCACACGTCGCGTATTCGAGCATTGGGCGCGGCTGATGCGTCGCCACAACAACCGTGCAGCCCAGCTCGCGATTCACACGAAACAGCGCGTGCAGGAAATTCTTCTCCGCAACCGGATCAAGCTGAGACGTGGGCTCGTCGAGCAGCAGCACGCGCGGGCGCAGCGTCAGAACGGCCGCCAACGACAGCAACTGTTTGCGACCGCCCGAAAGCGTGTCAGTATCGCGGTGAAGCCAATCTTCCAGCCCAAAGAAATAGCTGGTCTCAGCTACGCGACGGCGCATCTCATCACGCGCTAGCCCCAAGTTTTCCAGGCCAAACGCCATCTCGTGCCACACGGTTTCGCACACGATCTGGTTCTCGGGATCCTGGAACACATAGCCCACGCGCTCCGCCGATGCCCGCACATCCATGTCGGCGACGTTCTCGCCCAGCACGAGCAGTTCGCCAGTGCGCTCGCCCGCCGGAGCGATCTCGGGCTTGAGTAGCGACAGCAACGTCGACTTACCCGATCCGGTACCGCCGACAAGCAGCGCAAATGCACCTTGGGGAACAGACCAGTCGAGTCCCTCGAGCACCGCAGCATCCGCATCGGGGTAGGCAAAGCTCAGGCTCCGCACCTCAATCGCCGGCATATCCGGGCCGTATGCCGCGCCCGACACCGGTCCCCTATCCAACCGAGCCATCAGCCGAACCTCTTCTCATCGATCGCATGCAACACGCAGGGCAGCATCATCCAGGCAGCGTACACGACATAGCCCAGCCACGGCGCCGGCACCGATAGTTGCGGGTAAAACGAATACTGCGTTGTCGCGGTCCATGCCACCGCCACCGCAGCGGCACCAAACACCGCAAGCCCAACCAGCGCGGCAACATCGCCGCGACCCAGCCGATACCGCGCGTACGTCGTGCGACGTGTCGCGGCGCCCCATCCACGGGAGCGCATGGCGTCCGCGCGCTCCAGCGAATCTTCCATGCCCCAGCCCATCAACACGCTCGATGCCCGTAGGCGCGAACGCACGGGATCGGCCGGCGCGCGACCCGGCACATCAATCGCATCCTGCACCGCCAGTACCGTACGACCGCGGCGTAAAAACTGCGGGATAAGCCGCATGCACATCGAGATCATGAGCGCGAGCACCGGCGCGGCGTTGCCCAAAAGCGCAAGTACCTTGTCGTATTCGAGCATCGACGCCGCGGCCTCAAACCACAGCACGCTCGCCACGAACAGCCCGCCCATGCACAGGCCGTAAACCATGCTCTCTAGATACACCGCACGCATGCCAATACGAAACAGCTCCGTCGAGCCCGATGCACTAAACAGCGGATTGAGCACCGCAATGATCAAAATCACCGGCAGCTGCCAGCGAAGCGCGCCCAACGTGCGCGCAACACCGCGCGTCGCAAGCCCGTACGCCAACCCGCCCGCAAGCGATAGCGCAATCAGCACCGGTTGCATCGAGAACATGGTGAGCCCCAACGTCAGCACCATGTAGAGCGCCGGCACCGCCGGATGCGACATCGAAAATGCCGCGACGGGTTCGTTGCCCGATTCCTCTCGCATGGTGTCCACGGGCATCCCCATCCCCCCGCTCAAACGTCAACGCCGCAGCGCCGCCACCATACACAACCAGCGCAAACGCCGTACCGCCGGCCCAAGCCTCAGCTGCCGCGCATCAATCGTTACGCGCTCATCATATGCCTGCGGTATCATATTGCGCCGTGTATCGTTTCCAAACACACGTCTCTATAACGTAACAGGAGATCACATGGACGCAACCGCAATTATCCTCGCCGCCGGCGAGGGCACCCGCATGAAGTCGAACCACTGCAAGGTTTCGCACAAGATTCTAGGCAAGCCCATGGTTCAGTGGATCGTCGACGCCACCATCAAGGCCGGCTGCAGCCGCGTCGTGGTCGTCATCGGCAGCCACGCCGACGAGATGCGCGCCCTCATCGATGGCGCCTACGCCAACAGCGCCACCAAAGTCGAGTGCGTCGAGCAGACCGAGCGCCTGGGCACCGGCCATGCCGTCAAGGTCGCGCTCGAGGCCTGCGGCATCGCGCAAGGCCCCGTCGTCGTGCTCAACGGCGACCTGCCGCTCATCACCGCCGACACCGTCGCCAAGTTCGCGCAGACCGTCGCCACCGGCGAGCTCGCCTGCACCGTCATGACCATGACCCCGCCCGATCCTTTTGGCTACGGCCGCATCAAGCTGGGCGCCGATGGTCAGATCGAGCGCATCATCGAGCAGAAGGACTGCACGCCCGAGCAGGCCGCCACGCTGCTGGAGTGCAACGCCGGCTGCTACGCCTTCGACGGCGCGCAGCTTGCCGCCCACATTAACGAGATCGGCAACGACAACGCGCAGTCCGAGTACTACCTGCCCGACATGCTCGAAATCCTCAAGGGTCACGGCCAGGCAGTCTCCATCTTCCACTGCGACGACTACCGCGACGGCCTGGGCGTCAACAGCCGCATCCAGCTCGCGCAGCTCACCGCCATCGCGCGCGACCGCATCAACGAGCACTGGATGGCAGAAGGCGTCACGTTCATCGACCCCACGCAGGCCTGGATCGGTCCCGACGCCACCATCGGCCGCGACACCGTCGTGTGGCCGCAGACGCATCTGATCGGTCACGTCACCGTGGGCGAGGAGTGCCAGCTCGGCCCCAACAGCCGCCTCACCGACACCACCGTCGGCAGCGGCTGCATCATCGATGAGACCATCGCCATCGAGGCCGTCATCGAGAACGGCGTCGACTGCGGCCCGCGCGCCTACCTGCGCCCGGGCACCCACATGCTCGACGGCTCCAAGGCCGGTACGCACGTGGAAATCAAGAAGTCCACGATCGGCGAGGGTTCCAAGGTGCCCCACCTGTCCTACATCGGCGATACCACCATGGGCTCCGGCGTCAACGTAGGCGCGGGCTCTATCACCTGCAACTACGACGGCGTCCACAAGCACAAGACCGTCATCGGCAAGGATGCCTTCATCGGTTCTGACACCATGATGGTCGCGCCCGCCCAGATTGGCGACGGTGCGCTCGTGGCCGCCGGCTCCGTCATCACCGAGCCGGTCCCGGCCGACGCACTCGGTCTGGGCCGCGCCCGTCAGGTAAATATTGAGGGCTGGGCCGCCGATTATCGCCGTCGTCTGCACGAGGACGACGAGGCATAACGTTTCACCAAGCACAAAAGGAGCTGTTCCATGGGGACGGCTCCTTTTTCTATCGTGACCTGCGCGACCGGATGAGTGGTCGGTTCGTGTCCGTTGACGGTAAAGACGTTATCAAGACCCGATTAACCCCGCCGCACGGTTACAATGCAAAAAGGCATCTATATGGCATTCGATGTATAAAGGAGAAGGGTAATGCCGATTAATGATCCCGAGAAGTCGGAGAATATGCGCAAGTCCATCCGCGTGTATTCCGGTTCCTCCAACCGTCCCCTCGCTCAGAAGATCGCTGAGTACCTTGGGGTCGAGCTTTCGGGCCTTACGCTAAAGCAGTTCGCCAACGGTGAGATTTACGCCCGCTACGACGAGACCGTCCGCGGCGCCGACGTCTTCCTGATTCAGTCCGTGGCCGGCGGCAACGTCAACGACATGCTCATGGAGCTGCTCATCGCCACCGACGCTGCCAAGCGCGCATCCGCCCGCTCCATCACCGCCGTCATCACCCACTACGGCTATGCCCGCCAGGACCGCAAGGCCGGCCCGCGCGAGCCCATCACCGCCCGCCTCGTCGCCAACCTGCTCGAGCGCGCCGGCGTCGACCGCATCATCACCCTCGACCTGCACCAGGGTCAGATCCAGGGCTTCTTTGATATCCCGGTCAACCACCTGTCCGCACTGCCGCTGTTTGGCCAGTACTACAACGCCATGAACTTCGACACCGACAACCTGGTTGTCGTCTCCCCCGACGTGGGCCGCGCCAAGGCCGCCAAGAAGCTGTCCGACATGCTCGGCTGCGACCTGGCCATCGCCCACAAGGGCCGTCCGCGCCACAACGCCGCCGAGGTCATGGGCATCATCGGTGACATCAAGGGCAAGACCTGCATCATCAACGACGACATGATCGACACCGCTGGCACCCTGTGCGCCAACGTCAAGGAGCTCAAGGCTATGGGCGCTGGCGACATCTACGTCTGCGCCACCCACGGCATCTTCTCCGGTCCGGCCATCGAGCGTCTGAACGACGCCCCGATCGTCGAGTGCCTCGTCACCGACGCCATTCCCGTCGAGGTCGGCGGCAAGATCAAGACCATCTCGGTCGCCGAGGAGTTCGCTCAGGCCATCTCCGCCGTTTACCACGAGGAGCCCGTCTCCACGCTCGTCGGCGGCGACTTCGCGCTGTAGTCCAACGCGCATCGCATCATCTTTGATGCTTTTAAAGGGTCGGAAGCTCGCTTCCGGCCCTTTTTCTATCCCTCGCCAACCTTCCCTGGACAATTGGTTCAGATACGTATTTTTTAAAGCCCCAAAGGGCCGTTCGGAGCCTTCTGAGCTCCCCGGCGGATGCCATGCCGCCCAAAGCTCATCGTTTTCGAGTACAACCGCCGCATATTTACCCTCAAATCACCCTCGAAGGCCCTTAGAAACGCCTCGAATGCCCGTCGCCTTATACGTATCTGAACTAACTGTCCAGTAGCTATCGTCAACCTTCGCGGCAGAGCTCAATTTCCTGCAATCCCCTCAACCGATTCCATCGATTTCATAACACCCAGCCGTTCATGGCGCACAGCGCCCCGCTGAGCGAAAAGAACGGTATGGCGGTCGCATTCTGCCGCCAACTTAGTACGTTATAGCTATGACGACCGTGATTTCACATTTCTCCGCCCTCCGCGCAATTCGTCGCGCACGACGGGCGTACTCTGCCCTACCCTGGGACTCCGTTGATAGTGAACAGCAAGCACAGGCCTTGGCTAGCTGCATTCCCAATAATGACGCGATAGACTTTGGCGCACTTTCGATACTCGACGCCTGGAATGAAGATGATTCCGAACTACTCGATCTTCTCGTTTCAAACGAAGACAACAGACGCCCCGACAAGCGACTTCTTCAGCATATTCTCTCCGCTCCGCTTCCTGAAGGTGCAATTATGCACGTCGAGGCCGACATCTACGCAACGTCTCCTGCCATGACAGCCATGCTTTGTTCTAAAAATGAATCGGTCGCCAAAACCTTGATGCTCCTTATGGAGCTGCTCGGAACCTACTCCCTTCCGCCCGAGGCAACCTACCCCATCGCCTATGACGACATCTGGCCCAAGGGCGATAGCTGCGCAGCGACGGGCGATCTTGATTGCCTGGGCGGCCAGTCGGCAGCCAAACAGCAGAACGAAACCCGCTACGAACAGGCGCACTACAAATGCGAGCCCGCCACGACCATCGAAGATCTCGAGGCGGTCGCGCGCTTCGCCAAAAGTAGCTCATACACCTCGTTTCGCACGGCAGTCAAGCTTGCCCGACCCGGATCTGCATCCCCAGCCGAATCCCTAATGTTAGCCGTTCTCGGAGCGCCCATGCGCTTTGGCGGATTCGGATGTTGCAGCCTGCCCATGGGAGGCCTGCTACTCAACTATCGAATCGACTTCGACACTCTTGCGGTTAACATGTCCTCCGGCATCCCTTACGCCATCTGCGACCTATATTGCCCGGCCGCCGGAGTCGACAACGAATACAACGGAATTGGGCATGAGCTTCAAAACGCTCGCATCCACGATGGCAATCGAAATAATGGCCTCAAGGCAATGGGCATCCACGTCC
This sequence comes from uncultured Collinsella sp., assembly GCA_902493915.1. Classification (GTDB taxonomy): domain Bacteria; phylum Actinomycetota; class Coriobacteriia; order Coriobacteriales; family Coriobacteriaceae; genus Collinsella. The sequence goes on along the minus strand of CABUQY010000001.1, from coordinate 40,673 downwards.
TGGTTATCAATCGCGACCAAATGAAAGACCTTGTTGCACTCGAAGCCTTCGCCCAAACGATGCATCGACTCGCAGGAGTCCGATTCCGATATCGCATCAAGGGCTATCGCAAGCGTCAGGCCGCTTGGCTCAACGCTCTGCGGGCCGGAATCGGCCTTGCGCCGGTCTAAACGGCGAATCACCCGTGCGCCGTCGAACAGGGCTGGACAGTTAGTTCAAATACGTATAAATAGACACATTGAATTAGGCTGTTTTGCAGCTATCTCTATACCATTCGCCCTATTTGAAAGCGGGGTAGACTTCAAAACAGCGTCATATGGACTAACTAAAGTTCCAAAACAACGTATCGGCATTGAATTGAGCAATTCGAGTCCTCAGAACTTATACGTATCTGAACTAACTGTCCACCTCGGATTTTGACGGCCGTCCAAACGCCCCCAAACAACCTCAATTGCCCTCCATTTGACAGCGGCAACAGGGTCGCTCACCATAGCAGGCGACAAATCAACGAAAGGATGAACATGGCAGCTGCACAGCCGCTTAAGATTCGCATGGTTGCCGGACTTGGCAACCCTGGCGATGAGTATGCCGAGACCCGCCACAACGCCGGTTTTAAGGCGATCGACGAGCTGGCCCGTCAGGCCGGCGTCACGTACTGGAAAAACCAAGCAGGCGCCGAGGTCGCGCTCATCAACATCAACGATGCCGAGGAAGAGAACGGCAAGCGCCAGATTGTACTGGTCAAGCCGCAGTCGTACATGAACACCTCGGGCGGGCCCATCTCCAAGCTCTGCCGCGAGTACAAGATCAAGGCCGAGGAGCTGCTCGTCATCCACGACGAGCTCGATATTCCCGCCGGCGACGTGCGTGTTAAGGTGGGCGGAGGCCATGCCGGTCACAACGGCCTGCGCTCCATCATCGACAAGATGGGCAGCCGCGACTTTAGCCGTATCCGCACCGGCATCGGCAACCCTCCCGGCAAGATGGCCGTGGCAGACTACGTGCTCAAGCAGCTGCGCGCCCGCGAAGCCGAGGATTTCCAGGACACCTGCGCCCGCGCCGCAGATGCCGCCGGTCTGGCCATCGTCCACGGCGTAATCTACGCCCGCGATCACGTAAACGGCGCCGCTTCCGCCAACGGCAAGCACTAAAACCTACCATTTAGAGATGTTTATTTTGGCAGGTTTCATCTGCGGAAACGCCGCGGCGGCTGCGTCGCAATAAACCCTGTGCCGCTATACATATGCAACGCTCCAAAGGGGGCCGGCCTCACCGAAGCGCGAGGCCGGCCCCCTTTGCCGTTTTGCCTGATAAAACCTGCCAAAATAAACCTCTCCCCCTTTGGCAGGTCGAAGTGGATAAACCCTGCTCCCAACCGCCGAAGACACACGTAAGTGACATGTCCATGAGGGTATAATTTGCACCGTATGTCTGCACAACGCCTGTGCGCGTACGGTTTTATTCGGGCTACCGTCCATTTCCGTGGAGGCACGGTTCGGCGGCCCTAACAAGAGAGGGGTTCTATGTATAAGATCCTGGAGAAGACGCAGTTCTCGGAGAAGGTGTTCAAGTTCCGCATCGAGGCGCCCGCAATCGCCAAGCATGCGCACGCTGGACAGTTCCTCATGGTCCGCGCCAACGAGACGGGCGAGCGCGTCCCGTTTACCCTGGCCGGCTGGAACGGTGACGAGGGCTGGGTCGAGTTCATCTTCATGGTGATCGGCAAGACCACCGAGATGCTGTCCACTTACGAAGCCGGCGAGTCGCTGCGCGACGTCGTGGGCCCGCTGGGCGTTCCCACCGAGATGGCCGAGGGCCCCTGCGCCGTCATTGGCGGCGGCGTCGGCCTGGCAATTGCCTTCCCGGTCGCCAAGCACCTGGTCGAGACCGGTCACGAGGTGCACGCCATCATGGGCGCCCGCACCAAGGACCTCCTGCTCATGGAGGACCAGTTCCGCGAGCTCCTCGACGAGGACCACATCCATATCACCACCGACGACGGTTCCTACGGAGAGCAGGGCGTTGTCACCGCTCCGCTGGAGCGCCTGCTGCAGGACAAGGCCGTGAGCCAGGTCTTCTGCGTCGGCCCCGTTCCGATGATGAAGTTCTCGACCCTCACCGCCCAGAAGTACGATACCCCCATCACCGCGTCACTCAATCCCATCATGGTTGACGGCACCGGCATGTGCGGCTGCTGCCGCGTCGAGGTGGGCGGCGTGACCAAGTTCGCTTGCGTCGACGGCCCCGACTTCGATGCCACCCTGGTCGACTGGGATGACCTTCGTGCCCGCCAGGCCGCTTACCGTTCCGAAGAGGGCGAGTCCCTCAAGGCCTATGAGGAAAAGAGCTGCGCATGCCACTAGTTAACGGTCGTTTCGTTGCCGATATGAAGTCGCCCCGCACCCCCGATAACGAGGAGCCGGCTGCCGAGCGCGCCTGCGACTTCCGCCCCGTCGACAAGGGCTTCACCGAGGAGATGGCGCTGGCCGAGGCCGAGCGCTGCCTCAACTGCAAGAAGCCGTTCTGTGTCGAGGGCTGCCCCGTCAACATCAACATCCCCCACTTTATCGAGCAGATCCGCGCGAAGGACTTCGGCGGCGCCCTCGATACCATCCGCGAGGACTCCATGCTTCCCGCCATCTGCGGCCGTGTCTGCCCGCAGGAGAACCAGTGCGAGGGCAAGTGCATCCGTGGTAAGAAATCCGAGCCCGTGGCCATCGGCCAGCTCGAGCGCTTCCTGGGTGACCGCCCCGAGCTCGCCTCCACGCCCAAGATGGCCCCCAAGAACGGCAAGAAGGTCGCCGTCGTCGGCTCCGGCCCGTCCGGCATCACCTGCGCCGGCGAGCTCGCCCGCAACGGCTTTGACGTCACCGTCTTCGAAGCTTTCTTCACCGGCGGCGGCGTGCTGGTCTACGGCATCCCCGAGTTCCGTCTGCCCAAGGCAGTCGTCAAGCGCGAGATCGACGGCCTGAAGGACATGGGCGTCAAGTTTGAGTACAACTCCGTCGTGGGCAACATGGCCACGGCCGAGGAGCTGTTCGAGCAGGGCTTCGACGCCATCTACGTGGCGACCGGCGCTGGCCTGCCCAAGTTCCTCAACGTCCCCGGCGAGAACCTGCCCAACGTCTTCTTCGCAAACGAGTACCTCACCCGCGTGAACCTGATGAAGGCCAACAAGTTCCCCGAGTACGACACCCCCACCAAGCACGGCAAGAACGTCGTCGTCTTTGGTGGCGGCAACGTGGCTATGGACGCCGTCCGTACCGCCAAGCGCCTGGGCGCCGAGCACGCCATCATCGCCTATCGTCGTACCGAGGACGAGATGCCCTGCCGTCGCGCCGAGCTGCACCATGCCAAGGCCGAGGGCGTCGAGGTTCTGCCGCTCGTCTCCCCGCTCGAGTTTGTCGCTGGCGAGGACGGCTCCGTGTGCGCCGTCAAGGTCCAGAAGATGGAGCTCGGCGAGCCCGACGAGTCCGGCCGTCGTCGCCCGGTGCCCATCGAGGGCGCCATCGAGGAGATCCCCTGCGACGTCGCAATCTCGGCTATCGGCACCAACGCCAACCCCTTCGCAAAGAAGATCGGCGGCAAGATGGAGCTCAACAAGTGGGGCTACATCATCGCCGACGAGGAGACCGGCCAGACCACCGATCCCCGCATCTGGGCTGGCGGCGACATCGTCACCGGTGCCGCTACGGTCATTCTGGCGATGGGCGCCGGCAAGAAGGCCGCCGCTTCCATCACCAAGAGCCTGCTGGGCGAGTAGTCACCCTCAGCGTTAGCCATCAAACGGCAAAGTCCCCGTCGAGCACACGCCCGGCGGGGACTTTTTCTATGCCAGTCGACCGACCACCACAAAGGTGCCTGTCCCCCTTGCGGTGGTTTTGGTCGGCTAGTCTTCGAGCTGCGCCACTTTGTAGCGGTAGGCAGCGGCGATGACGTCCTTGCAGCCTTCGCGGCCCAGCTTGGCGCGGTTGACGACGATGTCCTTACCGCTCGTCATCTTCCACTTGCCGGCGCTGTAGCGCTTGTAGAACGCCTCGCGCGCCTTCTGCTGCTGCTTGACCAGCTTGGCGCCCTTCTTCTTGTTAAGACCACGCTTCTTGCGCACGATCTCGACGCGGTCCTCAAAGGGAGCGGTCACCAACACGGCAATGTGGCTGGGGTTGTTGCGCAGCAGGTAATCGGACAGACGGCCTTCGATAATGCAGCTCTCGGTCTCGCCCAGATCCAAAATCACCTGGCTCATCTTTTGGAACAACTTATCCGAGTACGAACGCGCATCGTAGCGGTCGGGCAGAAACGCCATGTTCTCCACGGCCAGACGCTCATCATAGGCGGCCATCTTATCGAGCGACTCGCCCGCGCGCAGCGACGCACGTACCAGCAGCTCGTTATCGTACAGCGGAATCCCCAACTCGTCGGCAAGCATGCGGCCAATCTCGTGGCCCTCGGCGCCAAAGTCGCGCGCGATGGTAATGACCACAGGATTCTTCTTATTCTCCAGATCGCTCATCGCGATTCCTTTCTCTATGTGACAAAGGGACAGTCCCTTTGTCACATTCTACGCTGCCACGATACGACGTTGATATGCGCGAACCAGCAGCGAGATACCAAAGTTGAGCACAAAGTACATCGCAAACACCAGGCCGTAGAGCATAAGCACCTGCGACAGGTCGATCGCGTGGGCCATCACCACGTTTGCCGTGTACATGAGCTCGGCCACGTTAATGCCCGAAAGATACGAGCTGTCCTTAATGACGGTCGTGCACTGGCTAAACAGCGCCGGAATGATCGTCTTAAACGTCTGCGGCAAAATGATGTAGCGCATGGTGGCAAAGAAGCCGAAGCCCTGGCTCTGCGCTGCCTCAAACTGGCCGCGCGGAATCGAGTTGAGGCCGCCGCGCACAATCTCGGCCATAACAGCGCTGGTAAACAGCGTAAAGGCGATGGTCGAAATCACAATGTCCAAACCCTGCACCGTAAAGTAGATAAACAGGATCCACAGCAGGTTTGGCGTGCAACGGAACAGTTCGATATAGGCGCTCACCAAAATACGGAACGGGCGGGGCGCATAGCTCTTAACGAGCGCCAGCACCGTGCCAAAGATGAGCGAGAAAAAGATCGACAGCGCCGAGATCTCGATTGTCTTAACAAAGCCGCCCCAAATGTAGAGCAGGTTGGTCGCGTTGAAGATTTCCATGCGCTAGGCCTCCTCTACGTTGTCGGGCCCCAGCTCGGCCAGGCTCACGCCGCGCGGACGCTCCTTGGAGCGGCGCTCGAGCCACTGCACCAGCATGGCGAGCGGAAAGCAGATGATGAAGTACATAAGGCAGCAGACGATGTATCCCTGCAGGTAACCGTACAGACTCACAAAGTTGTCGGAACGGTACATAAGGTCGCCGCCGGCCACAAGCGCCAGCACCGACGTGTTCTTGACCAGGTTGAGTGCCTGGTTACACAGCGGCGGCAGAATGATCTTGAATGTCTGGGGCAGCACGATGTACCAGTACGCCTGCGCACGGGTGAAGCCCTGGCTCTGGGCCGCCTCCATCTGACCGCGCGGAACCGCCTCGATACCAGTGCGGATGACCTCCGAAATGTAGGCCGCGTGATACAGGCCCACACCCAAGAAGCCCAGCACGAACGGCGCGATGCGCACCGGCTGATCGGCACCGGTTATGGCCTGCAAAAACTGCGGACCGGCCATGTACATAAAGAGCACCTGCACGGGCAACGGGGTGTTCTGGTAAAACTCCACGTACACGCGGCTTATGGCGCGCAGCACGCGCGAGCGAGTGGTAGAGAACACGCCCAGCAGCGTGCCCAGTACCAGCGACAGCAGTAGACCGGCAACGACCACTTGCAGCGTCACGCCAAAGCCCTCCCAGAAGGGTCCCATATTTTGAAATGTCGTCGACCAACGGTCGGCGTCAAATAATCCTTCGAGCATTTGATTCCTTCCTTGGACGATGCGCCTATACAAGACCCCAGGTCTTGACCTCTTGGTCGAGCCAGCCATCGGCCAGGCGATCGCAAATCACCTGATCGACCACGGCCGAAAGGTCGCAGCTCTTCTTGGTCGCCACGCCGTAGCCCTGCTCGCCAAACTTGACCTCGGGCTGCAGCAGCTCAACGGTCTCGTTCATGTAACCGGCCAGCGTGGAGCGGTCCATGGCAAAGACGTCGATATTGCCGGCATCGAGCGAACTCTTGATGATGGGGTAGCCACTAAAGGCCCTAAACTCGGGCTCGCAGCTAAAGCCGTTGTCCTTGATCATCTGCTCGATCAGGCTCTGCGTGGTGGCACCCTGGCTCACGCCAATGACCTTGCCGTCCAGGTCCTCAATCGAGGTAAAGCCCGAACGCTTCTTAACCATGAGTCCCACGTAGTCGGTGCGGTACGGCGTCGAGAAATCCCAGCTCTTCTTGCGCTCGTCGGTGATGGTGTAGGTCGCCGCGACCACGTCAAGCTGGCCGTTATCGATCAGCGGGCCGCGCGTCTTGGGCGTTACGTCGGTAAACTCGACAAGCTCCTGGGCGCGGGCCTCCTTGTAGCTCACGTCAAAGACAGCAGCGGCGATCTGATAGCACAAATCGACTTCCATGCCCTCAAAGCGGCCCTTGGCGGTGTCGTAATAGCCATAGCCGGGAACATCCTTCTTAACGCCGGCATTCAGATGGCCGCGCGACTTAATGGCCGCAAGCTTGGACCCCTTGTCGGAGCCCTCGCCGCTGGTGGAGTTGCCGCAACCGGTAAGCGCGGCCCCCGTCAGCGTAAGCATACCGGCGCCCGCCAGCTGCAAAAAGTGACGGCGCGACACGGCCGCCCTCGTCATATCCGTCATGTCCATCACCGCGCCTAGTGCAGAATCTTGGACAGGAACTCGCGGCAACGCGGGTTCTCGGGGTTATCGAAGAAATGCTCGGGCGTGCCCTCCTCCAGGATGCGGCCGTCCTCCATAAAGATGACGCGGTCGGCCACCTGGCGCGCAAAGCCCATCTCGTGCGTCACGCAGATCATGGTGATGTCCTCCTGCGCGAGCTCAATCATAACGTCCAGGACTTCCTGGACCATCTCGGGGTCGAGTGCCGAGGTCGGCTCGTCAAACAGGATGATAGGCTGCTTGGTGCACAGGGCACGGGCGATGGCGATGCGCTGCTGCTGACCACCCGAGAGATTCTGCGGATACTCGCCGGCCTTATGTGCCATGCCGACGCGCTTGAGCGCAGCGATGGCGATCTCGGTCGCCTCCTCCTTGCTCTTCTTTTGCAGTTTGATGGGCGCGAGCGTCAGGTTGCCCAGCACCGTCATGTTGGGATACAGGTTGAACTGCTGAAACACCATGGAACTATACTTGCGAGCCATCTCCAGGTGATTCTTTTTGGTGAGCGGCGTACCGTCGATGACAACCTCGCCCGACGTGGGCTCCTCCAGATAATCGACGCAACGGATGAGCGTCGATTTACCCGAGCCGGAAGGCCCGATCATTACGAGCTTCTCGCCGCGTTTGACGGTGAGGTTGATATCTTTGAGCACATGCAGGTCGCCAAAGTACTTGTTGAGATGCTTGATCTCGATCATGTCTGCCATGAATGTCCCTTCCCTGCGTTTACACGAGTTGAACTATTGTACGGAAAGAATCACGTTTCCGCAGCCCACACTACATTCCCGTAAAGAACCCGCAACCTTCCACCTAGTCATTGGGGACAGACTTAAATGAGTACCTGCTCATTGGGCACTCATTTAAGCCCGTCCCCAATGAGCGTAGCCCGGGCACTCATTTAAGCCTGTCCCCAATGAGTGCCCAGCCCAGCAAAAAGGGGCGCGACCATGACGGCCACGCCCCCCTAAACATCAACTATGTACTGCTCGGCCCCTACGCGAGTTTGGCTCCGACGATCTTTGCCGCGGCCGGCTTATCGAAGTTGCCACCGGTGGCCTTGCCGAGTGCGCCCATAACCTGGCCCATCTGCTTCTTGGACGTGGCGCCCAGCTCGGCGATAACCTGCTCGATCAGGGCCTCGAGCTCCTCGCCCGAAACCTGCGCGGGCAGCAGGCTCTCCAGAATCTTGACCTGCTCGGTCAGGTTGTCGGTACGCTCCTGGTCGGTGCCGGCCTTGATGGACATCTCCAGCGTCTCGCTCGTCTGCTTGATCAGACGCTTGATCATGCTGTTGACGTCTTCCTCGGTCACATCGCGGCGCTCATTGACCTCGATATTCTTCACCTCGGCCTTAACCTGGCGAATGATGGACAGGCGAACCTTGTCCTTGGCCTTCATGGCCGCAATCATTTCCTTCTGCAGCTCTTCGTTGGTCATCTGCAAATCCTCCTCAATAGTGTGGGCGGCACTCGCGCGAGCACCGCCCCATGATTACTCAGTCGTCGACGAATCGTCGGTCGAACTCTTGGTGACACCCTTCAGACTCACGTTATAGGGTACGTCTTTGGGCATGGGGTTGACGGTGATGTCGGCATCCTTCTTGTACTGCTCCAGCCACTCGCTGTACGCGGTGCTGGCCGCTTGCGTCTTCACCACGTTGGAGACGTACTTTTTGATGTCCTTGGGCACCTGGTTGATGTCATCAACCTGATTATCGACATGGAAGTAGTCGGTGCACTTGATGATGTGGTAGCCATAGGTCGACTCGACGACTTCGCTCACGTCGCCCTTGTTGAGTCCCTCGAGCGCCGTCTGGTAGCTGTCGACAAAGGTGGTGAGCTTATCCCAGCCCACATCGCCCTTCTTCTCCTTGGAACCGGTGTCCTCGGAGTACTGCTCAACGGCGTCCTCAAAGCTCAGCTCACCGGAGTTGATCTTGTCCAGGCACTCCTGCGCCTTGGCCTTGGCGGCAGCCTTGTCCTCGTCGGAAGCGTCGGAATCAACCTTGATCAGGATGTTCGACGAGCGGCGGGCGTCGTTGTAGCTGGACAGATTTTCGTTGATGTAATCGACAATCTCGCTGTCCTTGGGCTTGCTCGTGGGCGCGACGGCATCCTTGAGTTTCTGTTGCGCCAGACTCTCCTTGAGCGAGTCCTTGTAGGTGTCCTCGGTATAGCCGTAGGTCTTGAGGGTCTTCTTAAAGGCCTTGGCTCCGCCCGCGCTCTTGCACGCGTCCTTCCAAGCCTTCTCGACCTCCTCGTCCGACACCGTCACGCCGTTCTCCTTCTGTGCCTGTTGAAGCAGAATCTGCTGCGTGTAGGAGTCGATGAGTTGCTTGCGGTACTTCTTGGGCGTGAGGTCGTTGTCAACCAGATACTGCGCCCAATCCTCATCCTTGGTGTAGCCGTAGGACGTGCGCATGCTCATGATCTGCTTGGTCACGGTGTCCTCGGTAAGGTTGGTGCCGTTGATAGTGGCAGCAACACCGCCGGTCAGCTTGTAGCCCGAGGTGTCCTCAGCCTGCGACATAAGGCCGGAGCACGCCATCGCCGAGACGGAAAGCAGCATCGCCAGCACGCCGATGACCACCAGAACGATCTTGACGGTCTTAGACACGTACGTCTTGCGCTGCTTCTTGCGAGAGCTGGAGGCAGCGCGGGCCTGCTGCTCGGGCGTCGGCGCGGCCTCGGAGTTCTTTTTCTTATTTGCCATAGTTGGCCTTTCGCATAACGAATCGAACAAACGCCATTGTGTCACAACGCAGCCCCCGCGGCACGCTTGGTGCATTGGGGACAGATTAATCTGCACCATTTTGGTGCAAAGGGGACAGCTCTGGCAGCCGGCAGTTAGGGACAGTCCCCAAGTGCCGACTCAGCCCCACCTTAGAAGTGGCGGCGGATGGCGTCGACCATGCCCTGGGGCGTGGTCTGGCCGAGCACGTCGGCTGCGGCATCGGCGCCCATAAAGATGTTCATGAGTGCCTGCAGGGCCTCGACCTGGCCGCCCGGCTCGGCGATGCCCAGATTGATGACGATCTGCGCCGGCACCGGAGCGCCCATGCCAGCCATAGCGTTAAATGTCACGGGCGCGGCGGGCTTCACCACCGCGATATAGGGCTTGGCCACAAACCCCGGATCGGTATGCGGAATGGCAATGTTTGCCGCCGGCATAGCGAGACCCGTGGGATAGGCATCCTCGCGCGTGCGGACGGCATCGAGCCAACCGGATGCAATGTAGCCATGTGGTGCAAGCTCGCCCTCAAGCCGCGCGAACACCTCATCCGGCGTCGCACACTCCCAATCAAAAAACACCAACTCAGGCGTAAACAGCGCTTCGTTATCCGCCATACGCTCACCTCTCTCATCTAGTCACCTGGGACGTTCTTAAACGACTAGTCGTTAAAGAACGTCGCAGGTGACTACCCAAAACAAAGGGTGGCCACGTGCGCCTTGGCGCCAATGACCACCCTGACTACTCGGCTAAATTGTACTGTGCGCCACTAGCCGCGAGGCGCATCAATTGCGACCTTGCCGCTCTCCAGCACGTGAACGCGACCGTCGGCGAGCATTTGCACGACCTCGGGATACAGCACATGCTCGATCGCGTGGATGTGCTCCTCGAGTGTGTCGACGTCCCAGCCCTCCTCGACAGCCAGTGCACGCTGGGCGATGATGGGGCCGTTGTCGTAAATCTCGTTGGCAAAGTGCACGGTCACGCCGGTCACCTTGACGCCGCGAGCAAACGCATCGTCAATCGCATGGGCGCCGGTAAAGCTCGGCAGCAATGCCGGATGCAGGTTGACCACGCGATTGGGAAACGCTGCCAGCAGCGGCGTGTGCACCATGCGCATATAGCCGGCCATGACCACATATTCGCAGCCGCGCTCGAGCAGCTCATGCGCAATGATCTCGTCAGCCGCGATGGGATCGGCATAGACATCCTTGGACAGCGTGAGTGTCTGGATGCCCGCACGCTCGGCACGCTGCAGGCCCTTGGCCGAAGGACGGCTCGACACCACAAGTTCAATCGAGGCGTTGAGCTTGCCGGCGGCGATCAGGTCGATCAGCGCCTGCAGGTTGGTACCCGAACCGCTGATAAGCACGCCAATCTTAAGCGGCTCGGCCGTATCGGTGCCGGTCGGACGGGTGTAGGGTACAAAGCCTAGGCCCTCGGCAGCAACCATCTGCTCGTTAGCGCTCATCGGAGTACACGACCTTACCGGAGCCCTCGACGCACTCACCCACGCGGAACGGCTTCTCGCCTAGCGCGACCAGAGCCTCGGTCACGGCAGCCTCGTCCTCGGGGGCGACGATCAGGCACAGGCCGACGCCCATGTTGAAGGTCTTGCATGCCTCGTTGGGCGCGAGCTCGGCCTGACGCGACACGTAGGTGATGACGGGCGGAACGTCCCAGCCCATCTCGGCGCCGTTGCGGGTGACCACGGCGTCGACGTCGTCGGCGAGCGCACGGTTGAGGTTCTCGGTGATACCGCCGCCGGTGATGTGGGCGATGGCGTGCACGTTAGCGCCGCCGCGCAGCAGCTCCAGAATCGGCTTGACGTAGATGCGCGTAGGGGCCAGCAGAGCATCGGCCAGCGAAGCACCGCCGAGCTCCTCGAGCGGACGGCTCAGTTCCTCGGCCTTAGCGGCGGCCTCGGGCGTGCCCGGCTTGATGCCGTCGACACCGATGACCTTGCGCACGAGCGAGTAGCCGTTGGAGTGCACGCCGGTGGAAGGCAGGCCCAGGATCACATCGCCAGGGCGAACGTTCGCGGGGTCGAGCATCTTGGGACGATCGACAACACCCACGGTAAAGCCGGCGAGGTCGTAATCGGCGGGGGCCATGACGCCCGGGTGCTCGGCCATCTCGCCGCCCACGAGCGCGCAGCCCGCGAGCTTGCAGCCGTCGGCCACGCCCTTGATGATCTTTGCCATGTGCTCGGCCTCAATGTGACCGATGGCAACGTAATCCAGGAAGAACAGCGGCTCGGCGCCCGAAGCCAAAATGTCATTGACGCACATGGCGACCAAGTCCTGGCCCACCGTCTCGTGACGGTCCATGATCTGGGCGAGCACGAGCTTGGTGCCCACGCCGTCGGTGCCGCTGATCAGGATCGGGTCTTCCATATCCTTGAGCGCGGCAGCCGAGAACAGGCCACCAAAGCCACCGATGCCGCCGATAACCTCGGGGCGGTTGGTGTCCTTGACCATCTGCTTAATAGCGTCGACGGCGCGGCCACCCTCGGCGGTATCGACGCCGGCGTCCTCATACGTCACATGCTTGCTGTCGCTCATCTGAGCCTTCCTCTCCCACTACCGTGGCGCCGCGCGGGCGCCAAACGGTGCTCATAGTTGCGTTCATTTCGGCGCGCGTCATAACAACACGCGCCGTCATATCAACAAAACAGCAGATAAAACCTGCCAAAATAAACCTGTCCCTAAATGGCAGGTTTTAGGCCTCACTGTGCTCCTCTTCCCAGCTGCGATCGACATATTTCTCGACCACGGCGTCGTCGTCAAAGTGCAGCGGCTTGTCCAGGTTGCGGGGCTTAAAGCCCTCCATGAACTTGTCGCGGCCAAAGCTCTCGGGAATCGCTACGGGGTAGCGTCCGGTAAAGCACGCATCGCAGTAACCGCCCTTGGGCATGACCTTAAGCAGGCCCTCAACCGAAAGGAAGGCCAGCGAATCGGCGCCAATGTACTCGCAAATCTCATCGACCGTCTTGTTGGCGCTGATAAGCTGCGACTGCACGTCGGTATCGATACCGTAGAAGCACGGCCAGATGACCTCGGGCGAGTTGATGCGGATATGAATCTCCTTGGCGCCGGCGTTGCGCAGCATCTTGACGAGCTGCACCATGGTGGTGCCGCGGACGATGGAGTCGTCGATGACGACCAGGCGCTTGCCCTCGATGTTGTCGCGCAGCGGGTTGAGTTTCATACGCACGCCCATGGCGCGCAACTCCTGCGTAGGCTCGATAAACGTGCGGCCCACGTAACGGTTCTTGATAAGGCCCTCGCCAAAGGGAATGCCGCTCTCGTGCGAATACCCCTCCGCGGGCGGCAGGCCGGAGTCAGGCACGCCGATGACCAGGTCGGCCTCGACGGGCTCCTCATGTGCCAGCTGACGACCCATGTCGTAACGGCAGGCGTAGACGCTCTTGCCGTTCATGATGGAATCGGGGCGGGCGAAGTAGACCTGCTCAAAGATGCAGTTAGCAGGCTCTTCGGCAGCGGGCACACCCTGCTCGGACACAAGGCCCTCGGCGCTGATGCGCAAAATCTCACCGGGACGGACGTCGCGGACGTACTCGGCGCCCACAATGTCGAGCGCACAAGTCTCGGAGGCGACGACCCAGCCGCCGGCGCGGGTGACACGGGTGGTGGCGTCGACCGTCGCGGCGCCGTCCTGCGACGGCAGCTTCGAAACGGATGCGGCATCGGCCTGGTCCAGGCCCTCGTCCACCAGCTTGCCCAGCACGAGCGGGCGAATGCCGTGCGGATCGCGGAATGCATAGAGCGCCTGCTCGTTGATGAGCGTCATGGCGTAGCCGCCACGCACGAGCTCCATGGTCTTGCGAATGCCCTCGCGCAGATGGCCTGTACGCTGAGTAAAGTAGCCGATGAGTTTGGTCGCGACCTCGGAATCCGAGTTGGAGAGGAACGGCACGCCCAGCTCGATCAGCTGGCGGCGCAGCTCGTCGGTGTTGACGAGGGTGCCGTTGTGCGCGAGCGCGATAATGACGCTATTGATGGTAGAGAGGTGCGGCTGAGAGGCTTCCCAGCTCTTGGCGCCGGCGGTGCCATAGCGCACATGACCCACGGCCAGCTGACCGGAGAGCGTCGATAAGTCGGCATTGGAGAACACGCGGTCGAGCAGGCCCAGGTCCTTGCGGACCATAACCGTACCGCCGTCACCAACAGCGATTCCCGCCGATTCTTGGCCACGGTGCTGCAGTGCACGCAGGCCAAAGTACGTCAGTCGAGCCACGTCACGATCGGGCGCCCACACACCAAAAACGCCGCATTCCTCATGCAGCTGGTCGGAGTCCGGATCATACGTCGACATGGCGTTCACCTGTCCCGCGGCGCGCTCGGCCGCGCGGATGGTTTCTTGAGACATGGCATCCCCTCAGAGCCTCGTATTTTGGCGTTACCCGCCTTATTATACGCACGGCGCGACGCGCTCCCCAGCGCATGAGCAGCGCTTTTTAAAAGCCCACCGAGCTAATAATCCGTTTTGCGGCCAAACATTTTATTGGTCTGCCCAGTGCAAGCGCCCGCGCCCCCATATGGCCGCCGCGTCCACCGTTGGGGATTGCAAAGTTGCAATTGGGACGTTCGTCCTGTCTTTTAGCAGGTCGGCGGCGTATCCTAGTAACCTAGGACAAAGCGAGAAAGGTTCTGTATGGATCGAAACGAACTCGACCCCAGCGTCCCCAGCGCCACGGAGGTCAAGAAGATTCCCCTCATCATTAAAGTGTACGCCGTCCTGTGCATCCTGTCCGGCGTGGGCACACTCCCGTCGGTCGCCGTCTTTATGTGGCAGGTCATCACCGCACTCATTAACGGCAACGCCGCCGCTAAGCTCGGTGATAACACCCTGGTCGCGGTTGGCCTTATCGTCGCCGGCATTATGCTCTCGGCGGCAAGCGCGATCATCTTAATCGTCTTTGGCCTGGACCTCATCAAGGACCAGCGGCGCAATGCCGCCCGCCTGTCTTACGTCCTCATCGCATTGACCGTCGTGGAGCTTTTAGTTGACGTGATGCTCCAGGGTATCGGACCCTTCCTGCTGCGCCCCGCCATTCAGCTCGGTATCCTCATTGCGCTGTCGGCCACCGTCGACCCCACGCTACGCCAGGAGCGCGAACTGCAGCGCCGTCTGCAAGAGATGCTCGACCGCGATGCCGCCGCCGAGGGGATGCTCGGCCGCGACGAAACCGGCGAGGGCTACATCAAGCTCAACTACTTCAACCTGTTCTGGGTATTCTTCGTCTGCAGCGTGTTAGGTCTCATTCTCGAGGAAGTCTGGCATATGGTCGTCGTCGATCCCGGCGTCTATCAGGACCGGGCCGGTATGCTATTTGGCCCCTTTAGCCCCATCTACGGATTTGGCGCGGTGCTCATGACCATGGCGCTCAACCGCTTCTATAAAAAGAATCCTCTGATCATTTTCCTGGTAAGTGCCCTGATCGGCGGCGCTTTCGAGGTGTTTGTAGGCTGGTTTATGCAGACCTCATTTGGCGTGGTGTCGTGGAGCTACTCGCACATGAAACTGTTCGGCATGCCCGACCCACTCGCCGTCCTTACGGGCGGACGCACCTGCACGGGCTTTGCCTGCCTGTGGGGCCTGGGTGGCCTTATCTGGATCAAGCTGCTGCTGCCGAGGCTGCTCAAGCTCATCAACATGATTCCGTGGAAGAGTCGCTACTCGGCTACCGTCATCTTTACCGTCATTATGCTGGTCGACGGCGTCATGACGCTGCAGTCGCTCGACTACTGGTACCAGCGCGTCAACGGCACGGAGCCGGATATTCCCGTCGCGCAGTTCTACGGCAAGTATTTCGATAACGACTACATGGAGAACCGCTTCCAGAGCATGACCATGAGCCCCAAGGATGCGACGCGCGTGTAGCGCCAACCGCGCCCAAAACGCAAAATGCCCGCCGGTATCACACGTACCGGCGGGCATTTTTATAAACGAGCCTTCTATCGACGCAAGCCTCTACGCCTCGCGCTCGACCTCACTCACGCATTCATTCTTGATGGTGCCAACGAGCGCCTGCAGCGCATCGACCACGTGCGGGCGAATGTCCCCGCCGATGAGCACGAGCATGATGTCGTCACCTACGGCAAGCTCGCCGCTTGCCAGCCACACGCGCACATAGCCGACACCCGGCATCGCGCGCGTCGCCTCGATGGCGGCCTGTACCTTGCTGGCGTCGTAGCCAAACACCATGCCGCCCACCTTGTGGCCCGGCGCCACGCCATCGGTCTCGACACCGCGCGCCTCGGCCTTGGGCGTCGCGCGCACCACACCGTTATGTGTCAGATACATACCGCACGCAGGTGCCGACGAATCGGCCTTGGCCTCGCGCAGCCAAGCATCAACCGAAGGCATCATTTTGCCATTCTCGAGCATCATTTCTCCCTTACCGTCGTCGAGTAGCCAATTTGGAACGGGGCTTTTTTAGCTACTTTCGAACAACTTATTCCTCGACCGGCGTGAGCACCATGACAGCACGCGTGTTGCTCAGCGATAACGAACGACAGGTCACAAGCGTCACGACCTTGGTTGCCGAAGCGGCACGATCGGTGGCATCGCTCGCCACGGCAGAGGCACCGTCGAGCATCTCGGACAGGTAGTTCTTGAGCCCGTCATCGCCCTCAAAATTGGGCGTGCGCGCCTTGGAGTACGTATCCTCAACGACCTTGGTCGCCAGCGGACGCAGCTTATACGTAGCATCCCGTGTGATGTAGTACACATATTCAATGCTATCGAACGTTGCCTGGTCAGTCGTATCCGAAATCACGTTGAACATCGACCCATCGTTCATATGGTGGCCGTAGATCGTGGTCTGCTGGTCAACCATTCCCGGCGCGGTGTCATCGCTATCCAGGAAAATGGCCCCAGATGCATTGGCCGTACCGTCGAACAGCGTGTTGAGGTATTTGGAGTTGTTGTTGGTCTGCACCACGGGATAGTTGATGTTGGTTCCCGGCACATAAATCCAACCCACAATCTCGGGGTTTGTCTGAGCAAGCGCATCGAAGTCGATAGTCGGCACGCCGCTGGCGTCCTTATCGCTTACATATTGCTTCTCGATTTTCTGATACGACTCGCTCGCCTGCTTGTAGCCAATCTGTGCATTGATAAAGATGGCAGCGGCGGCAACAATCAGACCGATGCCGATGATGATGAGCAGAATGGGAATAATGGAGCGGCGCTTTTTGCGCGGCGGCTCAGTGTAGCTGGACGCCGCGCCGCTCGTTTGCCTCGGCGTCCGGGCCTGCTTCTTTGCCGTGCCATATGACGAAGGGCGATACGCAGCCGGCGCGTCCTGTCGACGATGCGTCGCCGGCGTCACAGGACGCGGCGCGCGCGGCTGCTGAGGAGAGGATGTCCGACCCTGCTGCGCCGCACTGGCAGCACCCGGCTTCGACGGATCGGGAATCTGAGAAGCCTTGAATCGTTTTCCCTGATAGTCGGACATGGCTCTCCTTATACTGCGGCGAAACGGCGGAACGCCTAGGCGTCAGCCATCTCCTGCTTCATCTTCTCGATAACCTTGCGGTACTCGGGGTCGCAAGCGCCCAGAATCTGCGTGGCGTAGATGGCGGCGTTCTTGGCGCCGTTGATGGCAACGCAGGCCACGGGCACGCCCGAAGGCATCTGCACCATCGACAGCAGCGAATCCATGCCGCCCAGGTCACTCGTCTTCATAGGCACGCCGATGACCGGCAGCGGCGTAAAGGCAGCCACGACACCACCCAGGTGAGCGGCCTTGCCGGCGGCGGCGATAATCACTTTGATACCGCGATCGGCGGCAGTCGAAGCCCACTCGTGGACCTTCGCCGGTGTGCGGTGTGCGCTCGCAATGACAAGCTCATAGGGCACGCCCAGCGCCTCGAGCTCGGCGGTGCAGCCTTCCATAACGCCCAGATCGGACTTGGAACCCATGATGATCCCGACAACCGGCTTCTGATCTGCCATAAACAAAGACCTCCTGTTGAGAGCGGCGACGCGGCGGATCCGCGACCCTTAACTTCAAATAATTCAAGTATAGCCACCGATGCCGATGTGTTCGGTGAGAGACGGAATGCTTTGCGAGATTAAGGCCGAAGGGTCGGAGCTTTCCGCCTACATTCAAAAAGCATGCCCACCGTCCTTGGGTGGGACGGCGGGCACGCTTGCTTAGCTGCTGCTGGGGCTACTTAGCCTTGCTGCGACGATGGAAGAAAGCACCGATCGCGGCGATGATGGCGCCAAGACCACCGACGGTCACGACGGTCGCCGCCGTCTGGTCGCCGGTATTGGGGATCGCCGAACCGTTCTTCTTGCTGCCCTGGGGCTTGTCGCCTGCGGGCTTGCCCGCCTGGTTGCCGCCGTTCGAGCCATTGCCGGAACCCTGGTTGCCCGAGCCGCCCTGATTGCCGGAGTCGGCATCCTTGAGGCTCTCAATGGCCAGCTTGAGCTGGTCATAGGCCGCCTGGAGCTGGGTGTCGGAAGCATTCTCATCACCCAAGACGTCCTCGGCGTAGGTAATGGCATCCGTCAGGGCCTTAACAGACTCGTCCGTCTTGCCCCTGGTGTCAGTCTCCTTCGCCTGCTTGACCAGGGCCTTGAGCTGCTTCTTAGTCGGATTCTCGACCGGGACCACCGGGGTCTTCTCGAGCGCGCCGCGGGCGCTCTCGAGCGCCCTGAGCGCCTGGTCGACCTCGTCCTGCGTGGCGTCCTCATCGCTCAAGATGGCGCGGGCGCTCGCCAGGGCGTTCTCGAGCGCCGTCCAGGAGGCCTCGGTGTAGTCACCGGCCTTGAGGTCGCCGGCAGCAACCTCGGCATCAACCTTTTCGATCGCGGCAGCGAGATCATCCTTCGCCACCGGATCGGGGACGGCCGTACCGTAGAACTTGAGCTCCGCCATGCTGCAGTAGGCATCGACGTTGCCACCGCCGGCGTGAATCACCTTGACGGTCACGTAGCGACCGCGCGCGGCGCCAAAGCTCATCTGTTTCCAGTCGCCACGGTCGGTGAGCACGCGGCCGTCGTTGTCGAAGGCAAACGTACCCATCGACGCGGCGGTGCCCATCTCATAGCCGTCGGCAGTGTCGGAGACCAGTATCTCGGCCTCGAAGATATCACCGTTAGTGCCGCCGTCCTGGCGCGGCAGGAACGTGACGTCGGTGAGATCGTAGTCGCGGCCCAGGTCGACACTCAGATACTGGGGCATACCGGTCCCATGGGCCCAGTCGCTGTGCCAGAGCGTCCGCTCGTCGCCGTCGAGAGCGTTGACGGCGGTGTTGCCCTCGTAGTCGGCCTCGCTCGAGAAGCCGGCCACCTTGACGTTCTTGCGGTTCTCGGGCGTGTTGATGAGGATCTTCTCATCGACAGGGCGCATCTTGAGGCCGTCGATGGCCTTCTCGATCTTGGCTGTGGCGTCTGCGACATCCTTCTTGCTATAGCTGCCCTGGCCGCTGTCGAGGAGCTTCTGAGCCGCCTCGACCGCAGTGGTGAGAGCTGCGTAGGAATCCTTGGTGTAGACGGACTCGCTGTAGCCCGCGGCCTTGGAAAGCGCTGCCACGAGCGCAGAGGTATCGACACCAGCCTTGACCTCGACCTCATAGGATACGGTCTTGGAGGGGTCGAGTACCGACGCCACCGTGATCGTTGCCTTGCCGGCCTTGTTGGCACGCAGGTAGTAACTCACGCTATCGCCAGCCTGAACAGCGGAGACGCTTACCACAGAGGGGTCGGAGCTCTCGACCGTCACATAGGGGTAGCCGGCGCTCTCAGGCGTGGCCTTGGCGTCGACGAGCGTAACGTCGCCTTCAAAGAACTCGGTCTGGTTCTTGCCTAGCTCGACACCCTCGATGGCCTCGACACCCTGCGTGTAGTTGAAGTTGACCTCACGCAGTGTGAGCATCTGGTCACCCGATGCCTCAAGCGGCGTGACCTCGACCTTGGTCGCCTTCTTGCCCTTGTTCTCGGCAGAGAGGCCAAAGGCGTAGCGAGCCCGGAAGGAATCGTACTCCCCGCCCGCGAACTCTTGGGTCGAGCCATCCTCGAACGTCACGACGGCCTTGATCTTCTGCACGGTTCCGTTGCCACCGTTGCGGTTAACGACCTCGACGCTATCGAGTTTCGACGGCGTCTTAAATGCGAATGTCATCGTGGTGGGAAGCTTCACGTAACTCGGAAGCTTACCCTCGCTGTCCCAGTTGGCGTTCCAGTTCCATAGGAACTCAAAGCCGTTGTCGCCCTCGTTATTATCGAACAGCGCGTTATAGCTCTTCTGCTGGATAAGTTTCTCGACGTTGGTCCCGTCGTCGGTCGTGAGCTCATCGTTGGTCATCGTGATGTTGAAGGTATCCTGACCGTACTCGGCGACCGTTGGCTGAGGAATATCCGGCATCGTCACCGTGCCGTCGCTCGCAAACTCAAGTGCGTCGCATGCCGGACCGATGAGCCAAGATGTCGAGGGCAATTCGACCTTGCCAGCGGTCTTGGCCTTGAGCTTGAAACTCGCCACCGCGCCGGTACCGTTGTAGAGCTTGCCATCGCCGCGGTTGGCAAAGGCGAGATTAATAGTCTGCGTTCTGTCCGCGAACTGGACCTTCTCGCGAGACAGGTTCTCCATGCCGGCAGTCGAGCCGTCCTGCGCGATGCTCTCAGAAACAAACTCGAACTGGTCGCTCTTGAAGTTGACGAGAGCGCCCAGGGCATTGACGTTCTTGGCGTCGGCCGCATAGACATCAACGGTGATCTCATCACCAGCCTCGACCTCGGTCTTGCTCGGAATCACCGCGAGCGAACCTGCGACCTTGCCCTTTTGTTTAGTGCCGCCGTCAAGACCCGCCATGGTGAACGAGTAATCGTAGACGTCGTAAACGCCGTTATCGTTGAGGTCGGCGAAGTGGTCGCGGATCTGCGAGCCGAACGTCGGGGTATCGGGCTCGCGATTCTCGAGGCCCAGATAGTTCTTCATGTTGGAGTAGTCTCCGTCGGAGATCGTGGCCTTGTTAAGGTTGGAGCCCACGGCGAAGCCATCCGTGCCGTCGGTCTTGTAGATGGCAATCTCGGACGCGGAGAAGAAATTGCCGACCGAGGCGAGCGGTGTCATGCGCACGTAACGGGCGGCCACGGTGCCGTCAAACGCTACCGTCTTACAATCAGCGGAACGTGCCCAATCGACCTCCCGGCTCGTCCAGTGGACACCATCGAGACTCGTCTCAACACGCATCTTGGTCACAGTGCCGTTGCCGGCGTCATCGCGCGGATAGTACTCGAGCTTATCGAGCTTGTAAGCGCGTCCATAGTCAACGGTAAGCGCCTTGCCCAGATCGTTGCCGCCGGAGTGGAAACCGCCGTCGCCCGACTGGAACTCATGGTCGAAGGCGAGCTCGGCCTTATGGCTGCCGTAAAGTGAGCCCTCCCAGGTGATTTCCTCGGCGTCGGGGACGTTCCGCCACGGATCGAGTGCGGAGTTCGCCTCGAGCACATCGCTCCAGGCGGAGTAACCCGCGGCGTTGCGCGAACGAATCTGGTAGGTGTGCTTGCTATTGTAGGCGAGGTCGGTGTGCGTGAACTCGGCCGCATCACCCACGGCGAACACAGTGCCGTCGACCTTAAGGTCGTAGGAGGTAGCACCATCGACCTTTCCCCAGGTGAGCTTGATGCTCGTTGGGGTCGTGACGTCCTCGGGGGCGGCAAGGTTCGTGGGTGCGGAAAGGTTCTCGTTGAGGCGATCGGCTGTGAGCGTGGCGTCGGCGCTCACGAAACCGCCCAGCTCGAGCGTCTGCGCCGCTGCAGCAACATCGGTCTTCGCGAACTTGACGTAGACCTTGGGGTTCGTGGTGATCTTGGTGTTGTTGAAGCTCTCGCCCTGCTCGGCCTCGGTGCCGTCCGCATCGCTGCCGTAGTGGTTGAGGTTGGGAGTCTTGCTGTAAAAGTAGACCGCCTGGCCGGCCTCGGGGGTCGCGGCGTCAAAGGTCTCCTGCGAGTCGACCTCAACCACGTTGAGTGCGGATCCGCCGTTCTTGGCGACAATGTTCGTGGGCTTGGCGGACACGTTGGCCACGAAGGTCGTGGTGCGGTTGGAGTCGTAGCCGTTGTAGCCACCCTGCGAGGCCTCGGCGGTAAAGGTCGCGGTGCCGCCTGCGGCCTTGGAGCTGTAGACGGTGCTCACATGCTTCCCGTAGGAGATATTGTCGATCGTGCCGTAGGAATCGTCCTCAGTCGTGTTGTTTTCGATGGAGGAGCCGTCGTCCTCGTACTGCGTAAAGGTGCCGTCGCCCTCGGTGGCGAAGAACTCGACGATACGCTGACTGCGGTCGGTACCCTTGGTGTTGGTGTCGCTCACTGCCTCGGGGTTGTTGTTCTCGGCGTACATCGGCACGATAGCGTTGGCCTTCACAAACAGTGGCAGCTTCCAAAGCGGAGCCTCGTAGTTGTTGAGAACCTGGCCGCCGCGATACTGCTTACCCGAGAAGTAGTCGATCCAGATGGTGGGATTCTCGTCGGTGCCGTAGTTGGGGAGGTAGATCCCATTGCGAATGTCGTTGCCGTTCTCATCTGCCTGGGTATCCTGATACACCGGTGCCACTAGGAAGTTCTCACCGAACATATACTGGTACTGCGTCGAAGTGCTTGCGGCGTACTCGGAGTTGTCAGAAAGCAGCATGGCGCGGATCATGGGCAGGCCGGCATCACCATTACCCGTGTCGATGTTGGCCGCCGAGGCCGCGGCCGTGTAGATATAGGGCATAAGCTGCGCCTTGAGCTTGAGGTAGAAACGCGAGATGCCCGTGTAGGGATCGCCGTGCGTCATGGGCGATTTGCGGAAGGTGCCCCAACCGTCCATGTCGAGCATAGAGGGCGTGAACGTCTTCCACTGGTAGTCACGCGCAGAGATGATGGGGTCGCCGCCAAAGATGCCGTCCATGTCTGAGCCGATGTTGGGGTTGCCCGAAAGACTCTGACCGATATACGTGGGGATATGGAAGCGAATGTACTCCCAGTTACCGCCATACTGGTCGCCGGTCCAAATGCCGCCAAAGCGCTGCGTGCCGGCCCAACCATCGAGCGTGATGATGTTGGGGCGCTTGTTGGCGCCGGTCGTCACCGTGTCATAAGCTGTCTTGATGCCATTAAGACCAAAGGAGTAGCCAGATCCAACCCAGGCGACGTCGGTCTTAAGGGTAGAGATGCCTCCCGTCTTGACCTCGGCGTCGAAGTCGCGAAGCAGGTGCCACGGGGTCTCGGAGTTGCTGTCGGGCTCAAGGTTGGACTGGGTCCACAAGCCCGTGCTCACACCCTTGGAGTTGGCATACTCGGTGAACTTCTTAAGGTTGTCGACATTGGCACGCACGGCGTTAAGACGGTCAGCCGAGCTCGTTCCGTCGGAGTTGACGCCGCCGGTCTTGTAGTAACCGTTCTGGCCATAGCCGGCGCCGTAGCCGTCGTTCGGCAGGAACCAGCCGAGCGGCATGTCGTTGTCCTCGTAGTCATCGATAACCTGCCGAGCAGAGAACTGACGGTCGAAATCGGTCGCCTTCATGTTCTCGGTATCGACCGTAGGACCCTCACCATTGAGCGTCTCGGCCGCAAGTGTGCCGTCGAGCTTGTAGCCCGTCGACATGCCAGATTCGTACTTAACGTCGCCCTTCTCGCTCGAGGGCTTGCTGCCCTTGGTCTCCCACTTCTTTTGACCCGAGGTCGTTGACCAGCCATCACGATTATAGGCATTAAGATGACCCAAGTAGAAACCGTACTCGGGCAACAGCACCGGGTTACCGGTCACCTTGTAGTAGTCCTGCAGCATCTCGGTTGCCACGTTCGAAGCGCCCTCGTTGGTCGCCACGAAGTAATAGGCATCAAACTCATTCTCGCTGTGCAAAGTCGTGACCGTCGATGAGTCCGTGGAACCGAAGTCGTAGGAACCCTCTGCAAACGTGTTTCGGAGCACGCCGTAGCCGTCGCTCGTCCAATAGAACGGGTTGGGCGAGGCAACGCCGCCATCGGTCCAGTTGTTAGTGTTGGAGATGGCGATGGTCTGGTTGGTGTGCAGGAAGCGGCCGTTCTGGGTGCCGCCGCCGAAGAAGTTCTCGGACTTCTCCTTGGCGAGCGTCTGGACGGTACCCTTCTTATCAAGGTCGAGGGGCGCGGACTCAGAAACCACGCCACGGTCGCCTGACTTGATACTCATCTTGCCAGTTGCCTTGTCCAGGATCACGGTCGCCTTTCCGCCGGTGATCTCGATAGCGTCGCCCTTGTCGGCAACCGTCGCACTCGGCTTGCTGTAGGTGTCCGAGGTATCGGGCTGAGCCTGGATCTTAGCCGTGTGGGACTTACTGCGCGGCGTGGCGTACTCGGAAAACTCACCCTTGGGGTCGACGTTATAACGGAAAATACCGTCCTCGAGGAACGTAATACGGCCCTTGATGCCATCAGCGAAATCGATGTCGACGACGTTCGAGGCGGACTGAGACACGGTCGCTGAGTCGACGCCCTTGAGTGGCGTGGCAATCGCCTGCTGGGGATTGGCAAACACGAGCGTCGCCGCAGTGGCGACGAGGACCGCGCTTCCCTTCACCCACCGTTTCGTAAAAATGGAATTCCTACGCACCTGGACTCCTTCCCTCCGACATGCGGAAGCGTCGCGGACGCACGCCCTGCAGCATGGGCGAACGCATCAAACGGCGGGTGTTCGGTACATTCCGCGCAGTGGGCCCACCCGTTACCAAGGGGTCAACTGGTAGTAACCAGATATCCGCCTATTAGGTTGAATCAGCATACGGGAGCAGTTGCGCAACCAAGTTCGTAATTCTCCCAGTGGTATTAAAATGAGCGTCAATGGCAAGGTGGGCTAAATAAGCCATACCAATTGGTTCTTCAGTCAAATACCAATTAAGCAAAAATGTACTGTTTATCTGGTATTACACAGACCGTACCTTTCTCTCGGGAACTGGGCTTCGCGAAGTTTCCCGAGAGAAAGGCTCAACCGCCACCCTGCGACCTACCGGATATTGCCATGACGTACGTTGACTGATTTGGTTTGGATAAAAAGGTTGACGGAGAGTGATGGGCAGTTAGTTCAGATACGTATAATTTGGCCGTGGCCTTGGGCACGAAACTGCCGCTTGGAAGCCGGCGCGGACCCAGTATTGGGCCGTTCCCAGCTTGACAGAGCGTCTTTATCGATTCAGATTGCTAATAATAAGCCGAATGAGTCCAAATCAGCCTTCTCCTACTCTCTAATAAATACGAATTTGAACTAACTGTCCAGAGGCGTCCTCGACTAACAGTAAAAAGGCCTCCATACAAAGAGTGGGCCCTGCCGTTCGTTCGAACGGCAGGGCCCACTCTCTTTTTCTATTTAGCCTTAGTCATCGCACAAAGCCCCTTCGGCAGCACACGGTGCAGCCAAGTCACCGCAGGCCGGGGCGGAGGGGGCTGAGTTTCCTCCTGAGCGACTCTGCTTGCAGCCGGAGCGAAAGGGGGAAATCTCCGCCCCTCCCGCCCCGGCCGGACAGCCCACGCTACACCGTGTGCTGCGGCAGGTCCTGCAGGGCGATGACGTCCATGCCCATGTCGTTGGCACTGCCGTGACCCCGCTGGTCCTCGCGCACGGCCTCGATGGCACTCACGTACGTGTTGGCGGCAGACATCGCGGTCACGCAGGTCACGCCGCGGCGCACGGCCTCGGTGCGCAGCAGATAACCGTCGCCACGCGAGCCCGGGCCGTATGGCGTATTAATGATCACCGCAATCTTGCCATCGGCGATGAGGTCGCCGATGTTGGGACGCTCGCCGTCGTGCGGGCCGCTGATCTTCTCCACAACCTCGCAGGTCACGTTGCCGCCGCGCAGCACGCGCGCCGTGCCCTCGGTGGAGCAGATGTCAAAGCCCAGGTAACGCAGGATACGCGCGACCGAAAGGATATGACGCTTGTCGCGGTCGCACACGCTAATGAACACCTTGCCGGCGCTCGGGTCGGGCAGCTTGTAGTCAATCGCCAGCTGCGTCTTGGCATATGCCTCGGGATAGCTCTTGGCGATACCCATGACCTCGCCCGTAGACTTCATCTCGGGCCCCAGGATAACGTCGGCGCCCGGGAAACGGCCCCAGGGCATAACGGCTTCCTTCATGCAGAACCAGTCCAGCTGACGCTCGTCGCTCGACAGGCCCAGGCTCGCGATGGAATCGCCTGCCATGATACGCGCCGCGCACTTGGCCAGCGGCACGCCGGTGGCCTTGGAGATAAACGGCACGGTACGGCTGGCACGCGGGTTGGCCTCGATCACATAGACGGTCTCGCCCTTAATGGCGTACTGCACGTTGACCAGGCCGCGTACGCCCAGCGCCATCGCGATGCGGCGCGTAGTCTCGCGAAGCTTTGCCTGCAGGCTCTCGCTAAAGCTGAACGGCGGAATGCAGGTCGCAGAGTCGCCGGAGTGAATACCGGCCTCCTCGATATGCTCCAGAATGCCGCCGATGTAGACCTCTTCGCCATCGCACAGGGCGTCGACATCGGACTCGATCGCGCCCTCCAAGAAGCGGTCCAGATACACCGGGTAGTCGGGGCTAATGCGCGCAGCCTCGGCCATGTAATCGCGCAGATGCTCGGCATCGTAGGCGATCATCATGCCGCGGCCGCCCAGCACGTAGCTCGGACGCACCAGCAGCGGGTAGCCAATATGCGCGGCCACGGCCTCGGCCTCCTCAAACGAGGTGGCCTGGCCCGCCGGCGGGTACATGATGCCCAGCTTGTCGAGCAGGGCGGCGAAGCGCTCACGATCCTCGGCAAAGTCGATGGCATCGGGCTTGGTGCCCATGATGTTGACGCCACTCTCCTCGAGCATGCGCGCCAGCTTAAGCGGAGTCTGGCCGCCGAGCGTCACCACGACGCCGTCGGGACGCTCAACATCGATGACATCCATGACGTCCTCGTAGGTGAGCGGCTCAAAGTACAGACGGTCGGACGTGTCGTAGTCGGTCGAAACGGTCTCGGGATTGCAGTTGACCATGATGGTCTCGAAGCCGCGGGCCGCCAGCGCGTAGCTCGCGTGCACGCAGCAGTAATCGAACTCGATACCCTGGCCAATGCGGTTGGGGCCGGCGCCCAGGATCATCACCTTTGGCTTGTCCGCCGGCGTGGTCTCGTCGGGAGCCACGCATTTCTTGGCATCCGGGCTCGTGCGGTAGATGTTCTCGTACGTCTTGTAGTGGTACTCCGTGGCGCTCGAGAACTCCGCAGCGCAGGTATCGACCGTCTTCATGCTGGGAACCACACCCAGACCCTTGCGATAGGCGCGCACAAAGCGCTCGTCCGAGCCGGTCAGCGCGGCAATCTCGGCGTCGCTCGTGCCGTACTGCTTGAGCAGGCGCATCGCGTCAGCGTCAATGTCCTCCACGCGCAGGCCGCGGATGCTCTCCTGAACCTGCACCATGTCGTTGATGCGGTTGAGGTACCACGGGTCGATGCCGCAGATGGCATGGATGCGAGCGATGTCCCAGCCACGGCGCAGGGCCTCGACCACAAAGAAGATGCGGTGCTCGGTCGGCGTGGCCACGGCTTGAGCGAGCTCGTCGTCGCTCAGCTTGTCGGCGCCCTCCTTGCCACCGGCGCAGATACCCTGGTGACCGTCCTCCAGTGAGCGCATGGCCTTGCCGAAGGCCTCCTCAAAGGTGCGGCCAATCGCCATGATCTCGCCCACGGCCTTCATGCGCGTGGTGAGCGTGGGGTCGGTACCCTTGAACTTCTCGAAGGCAAAGCGCGGCACCTTGACCACACAGTAGTCGATTGTGGGCTCAAAACAGGCGGGCGTAGCCTTGGTGATGTCGTTAACGATCTCGTCGAGCGTATAGCCCACGGCCAGGCGCGCGGCAGCCTTGGCGATGGGGAAACCTGTGGCCTTGGAAGCGAGGGCGGACGAGCGGCTCACGCGCGGGTTCATCTCGATGACGATCAGGCGGCCGGTGTTGGGGTTCACGGCAAACTGTACGTTGGAACCACCGGTCTCGACACCGATCTTCTCCAAGATGGCGAGCGAGGCCACGCGCATGCGCTGATACTCAAGGTCGGAGAGCGTCTGCGCCGGCGCCACAGTGATGGAGTCGCCGGTGTGCACGCCCATGGGGTCGAGATTCTCGATGGAGCACACGATGATGCCGTTGCCGGCGTGGTCACGCATGACCTCCATCTCATACTCTTTCCAGCCCTCGATGGACTCCTCGACCAGCACCTCGTGGGCGGGCGAGAGTTCAAGGCCCTGGCTCACGATGGAGACGAGCTCCTCGTGGGTATGCGCGATGCCGCCGCCGGCGCCACCGAGGGTAAAGCTCGGACGCAGCACGCAGGGATAGCCCACGCGCTCGGCGATGGCCTCGGCGTCAGCCACGCTATAGGCATAGCCCGAGCGCGCGACCTCCAGGCCGATCTCGGCCATGGCCTCATTAAAGAGCCTGCGGTCCTCGCCGCGCTCGATAGCGGCCAGGTCGCAGCCGATCATCTCGACGCCGTACTTGTCGAGCATGCCGTCCTTTGCCAGCTCGACGGCGGCGTTCAGACCGGTCTGGCCGCCCAGCGTGGGCAGCAGCGCGTCCGGGCGCTCTTTCTTGATTACGCGCTCGATAAACTCCGTGGTGATGGGCTCGACATAGGTGCGGTCGGCAAGACCCGGGTCGGTCATGATGGTCGCCGGGTTGGAGTTGACCAGGATGACCTCAAAGCCATCCTCCTTGAGCACCTTGCAGGCCTGGGCGCCGGAGTAGTCGAACTCACAGGCCTGGCCAATAACGATGGGGCCCGAACCAATGACGAGGATGCGCTTGATGTCAGTACGTTTCGGCATGTTTAAAACCTCCTAGAGAGGCTGACTCAATGTTTTGGAAAAGTCAGCGAGGGTGCAGCTGGTGCATCAGGTTGCCGTGATGCGAGGGCGCGCTGGGCTTATGCCCGCGCGTCCGAAGCAGAGCGGCAAGATGATGTGCCAGATGCAGCCGCAGCGTCGACCGGTCCGCCGTTCGGTAGAACGGCGGAACCATCGTCGGCAAAATTCCAGCCGGCAAGGCGGTCCTTCGCGGTGTCGATGTCCAGGTAGTTCTCCTCGCCGTCCATGAGTCGCGTAAAGGCGGTAAAGAGATAGTGGGCATCGGTGGGGCCAGGCGAGGCCTCGGGGTGGTACTGGACCGAGAAGCACGGGGCGTCGAGCAGCTGGATACCCTCGGCGGTGCCGTCGTTGAGGTTCACATGTGTTAGGCGAATGCGGCCAAAGCGCTCGTTCATCACGACCGGCGCGATTCCGCGGCGCACCCAGACGCGCAGATCTCCATCGGCCGCATGCTCGGTCTCGCCGCCGGAAAGCTCGGGGACAAGCTTGCCCAGGCTGGGGAACAGCAGGCCAAAGCCATGGTTTTGCGCGGTAATCTCCACGCGACGGCTTACCAGGTTCATGACCGGCTGGTTGCCACCGCGGTGACCGAATTTAAGCTTTTCCATCTGGGCGCCGCAGGCCAGGCTGATCATCTGATGGCCCAGGCAAATGCCAAAGACCGGCACCTTGCCGATCAGCTGCTGCACCTGCTCGTAGGTCTCCACCACGGCGTCGGGGTCGCCGGGGCCATTGGACAAAAAGACGCCGTCGGGATTCATGTCGAGCACCTCACTCGCGGGCGTGTCCCACGGCACGACGGTAAGGTCGCAGCCGGCGCGGACCAGCCCCTCCAGAATGCCGCGCTTCACACCGCAGTCGTAGGCGACCACTTTGTGACGGGCAGGAGCGGCAGTCGAAAGCGCAAAGTCATGCGTGGCAGGCAGGTCGACGGCGGCAAACTCGTGAGGCGCGGGGCAACTTACGGTCTTGACCAGGTTCTCGCCTACCAGCGCGGGCGCTGCGGCCAGACGCTCGGCAAGCTCGTCGACATCGAAGATCTCGGTCGAGATAATGCCCATCTTGGAGCCGTTGTCGCGCAGGTGGCGCACCAGGGCGCGGGTGTCGACGCCCTCGATAGCGACGATGCCGTGTGCACGCAGGTACTCCGGCACGCTGACGGCCGAGCGCCAGTTAGAAGGCGTGGCGCACATGTCGCGAACGATCATGCCGCGCATAGCCGGAGCGCTCGCAGGGCGCACGGCGTCGCCGGGGAAGGCCGACTGGACGTCGGTCTCGTCGATACCGTAGTTGCCGATCTGCGGATAGGTCATGGTTACGATTTGGCCGGCATAACTCGGGTCGGTCATGACCTCAAAGTAGCCCTCGAGCGAGGTGTTGAAGCAGACTTCGCCGGTCGCGGTGCCCTCGGCGCCGCATGCACGTCCATAAAAAATGGTCCCATCCTCAAGATACAGGATGCAGGGACCGCAGGTGCCCTTGCTGGTTTTGGCCAGCATGCGCTGGCAAAGCTCGCTGGGCGCGAAGGTGCGGGCGGCAGCGCCCGCGGTATGGTTGTTCGCCATAATTCTCCTTCCCGGTCTCACAGGACCGGCTTAAAGGTGTGTAGTTAGGCCTCGCGGTATTGTAACCGCAAGCATGCCTCATGGCGTTAATTTCATCGAAATGTTTACGAAATGATAATTATGACTTTCTATGCATAATGATTTTTCTGGGACGGGGATTAAAAAATCATTCTGAGAGCAGAGCTTTGTCGCCAACTGCATACATGACAGAATGATTTTTTAATCCCCGTCCCAGAAAAATCATCCCGCGAGGCTTGTGGCTCACGCGGGATGATGACGTCTTACTTTCTCTTGTCCTGCTCCAGCAGTTCGGACGGTGTGCGATCGGGCTTGCCGCCGCGGAAAATCTCGCGGCCATGCAGACGATGTTCCAGGTCACGCTCGGCCTTTTCCTCGTCAATCTTGGTCTGGCTCACCACCGGGTCCTCAATCAACGACGACACCGAGTTCACCTGCTTCTGAATGCGCTCGGCGATGGTGTCATCCATACTCACGATGCGCATCTTCCAGTCGATACTCGTGGCGTTGGATGAGCTCTTGGTCCACACGAACGTCAAAATGGCGCTCTGGTGGCCCCGCGCGGGGAACATGCCAAAGAAGGAATCGTGCTGAATGTTGCTATCCTCGTCGATATAGGCGTGAACGTTATACACCACGCGGTCGATCTTGTCGTTGAGCAGCGCGTTGGTCGCAAGCGCCGCGGCCTGGATCTGCCCGTTGGACAGCAGCTCGAGCTCGTTGGCAGACGATGTGTCCAACACCGTCACCTCGACCGTGCCCGTACGCTCATCGGCTTCATCGACGGTAAAGTCGAGCGGGAACTGCGTAAAGCCGTTGCCCCACTCGAGTCCACCCTTGAGTGCTGTAGAAACGGTATCAACCGAAACGCTCTCGGACAGGTTGGCGGTATTCAGACGGCGCATCACGCCGTAGCCGATCTGCATGCCCACGATCAGCACCAAAATACCGATGACCACGGCCATCGCGGTCTTCGTAATGGTATG
Source organism: uncultured Collinsella sp. (assembly GCA_902493915.1). Taxonomy (GTDB): domain Bacteria; phylum Actinomycetota; class Coriobacteriia; order Coriobacteriales; family Coriobacteriaceae; genus Collinsella. Next base: position 9,606 of record CABUQY010000001.1, on the reverse strand, counting down.
GCTCACCTGCGAGCCCGAAGGATCGTCCTCGGACAGCGGGTCGATATGTTTTGCCTGGCTCGCGCGGTCCTCGCTGCGCAGCTGTGCTAGCGCCGCTTTGTCACCGCGCTTGGCCGCAGCCTCCTTCTCACGCATGCGCTCGGTACGCTTTTTGGCGAGCGTGGGATCCAAGACGCCGGATGCATCGATTTCGGAGAATAACTCCGTCACTTCTTCCGGAGTCAAAGGGTTCTTGTCAGCCATAAACTTCCTGTCATATCAATCAGTCGAGCTCGTGCGCACGCGCACCTTCGAACTGCATTCGATAGTAACGGGCATAGGTGCCGCCACGGGCGAGAAGCTCCTCGTGCGTGCCACGCTCCACAACGCGACCATGCTCAACGGTCGCAATCTCATCGGCATGCTTAATGGTCGAAAGACGGTGGGCGATAATAATCGTGGTGCGGCCGCGTGCCAGCTCTTCGAGTGACTCCTGCACCGCCTCCTCGCTCTCGTTATCCAAAGCACTCGTCGCCTCGTCCAAAATCAGGATCTTGGGGTTCTTGAGAAACACGCGCGCGATGGCAACGCGCTGCTTCTGTCCGCCCGAAAGACGGCTGCCGCGCTCGCCCACCACGGTGTCGTAGCCCTGCGGAAGCGACTCGATAAAGGCATCGATGTTGGCGCGACGGGCGGCCTCGGCGATCTCTTCTGCCGTGGCGCCCGGCTTGCCGTAGGCGATGTTCTCGCCAATCGTACCGTCAAATAGATAGACATCCTGCTGCACCAGGCCGATGGCGCGGCGCAGGCTCTGCTGCGTCACATCGCGCACGTCCTGGCCGTCGATGCTAATGGATCCGGCAGCCACGTCATAAAAGCGCGGCAGCAGCGAACAGGTCGTGGACTTGCCACCGCCCGAAGGGCCAACCAGCGCGATGGTCTGCCCGGGCTTGATGGACAGATTCATATGGTCGATAACGGGACGCTCGTCGGCATAGCCCTCGCCCAGCTCGACATCCTCGTAGTTAAAGCACACGTCGTGATACTCCACGGCGCCGGCAGTCACCTGCAGATCCGTAGCGCCCGGCTTGTCCTGGATATCCGGCGCGGTCGAGAGCACCTCGTCCATACGTTTAAAGCCGGCGATAGCCTTCTGATACGTTTCGGCCGAATTGACGAGCGTCTCGAGCGGCGTGCAGAACAGCGAAATATAGAGTGCAAAGGTCGCCATATCGACCGCCTGCAGCTGTCCCTGGGCGACCAGCCAGCCGCCCAGCAGCACCACGATCACATAGAGCACACCCGAGAGCAGGCCATACGTCGCGGTATAGACGCCCATGGCGTGATACATGTTCTCCTTGGACGAAAGGTAGCGATCGTTAGAGGCACGGAACTTGGCGCGCTCGGTCTCCTCGTTGGCAAAGCTCTTGACTACGCGCATGCCCGCAAGCGAATCCTGCAGCTGCGCATTGATGCCGCTGATCTTTTTGCGGTTGTCGCTAAAAACCTCGCGCATACGCATGTTCTGCCAAAACATGATGACCGCAAACGCCGCCGTCACCACGGCCATGGCGAGCGCCAGCACCGGGGCAATGGTAAAGAGGATCACAAACGAGCCGATGATCTCGATGCCGCAGATGATGATCCACTCGGGCACGTGGTGCGCCGCCTCGCAGATATCGAACAGGTCGTTGACCACGCGGCTCATCATGTCGCCCGAGCTGTTGCGGTCGAAGTATGCAAAGCTAAAGCGCTCATACTGGTCAAACAGGTCCTCGCGCATTTTGGACTCCATACGCGCGCCCATCACGTGACCCCAATAGCTCACAAAATAGCGGCAGGCGCAGCGGACGGCATACATCAGCACCAAGCCCACCGCGATCATGCCGAGCGCCTGCATAATAGCAGCCTGACCCTGAGTAAACAGCCCACCGGTCAAATTGCGCAGGATAATGGGGAACGCCAGGTCAATGGCGGCAAGCACCAGAGCACAAACAGTATCAGCAACAAAAAGCCCCATCTGGGGCTCGTAATACGAAAGAAACCTCTTAAACATGTGATCCTCAAAGAAATATCAGCAACATAAGGCCCTGGGACAAAGTAATCAGTAGTTCTTGTCCCAGGGCTATTCCCGCTCGTTACAGCTCGGCCCCACCCAAGCGGTGCGCGATGCTATCGCAGGCCAAGGCGCCCACGACGGTCTTGGCGTCTTCGATCTTGCCGTCGAGCACGGCGTCGATCAGCTCGTGCAGCGGCACCAGGTCCACGTTGACAAACTCGTCATCATCGGGGTTGGGCGCATCAAACTCGAGCTTGGTGGCCAAGTAGATGTGGATGATCTCATCGCAAAAACCGCAGGACGTGACAATCGACGTCAAAAAGCGAATACGACCAGCCCTAAAGCCCGTCTCCTCGTGCAGTTCGCGCTTGGCGCAATCGAGCGGGTCCTCGCCTGGATCGAGCTTGCCGGCGGGAATCTCGACCGTCACGCGGTCGATGGCGGTGCGGTACTGACGCACCAGTACGATCTTGCCGCTCTCGGTCAGTGCCACAACGGCCGCCGCACCCGGATGGCGAACGATATCGCGGGCGCTGCGGTGACCGTTGGGCAGCTCAACCTCAAGACGGTGGACGTCAAGGATCTTGCCCTTCCAGGCGCACTCCTCCGAAAGAATCTTCTCGTGCAGCTCGGCATCGTGCGGGTCGTCGTCGCCCAGCACCAGTGCCGGCTCGTCAGCGACCTCGCCACCAGGCTCGCCCTCGGCGTGCCCATACATGCGGCTGTCCTCTTCGACGATCTGCGCGTCCATGAGCTCTTCGTTCTTCTCGTCCATCCGTCTCATTCCTCTCGGATTTTAGGCATCCCAGGCGTCGCGGCCGCGCAGCGCGCGCAGGCCGATGTCGTGACGCAGGGTCTTGCCCTCAAAATCAATCTTCTCGCAGGCCTCGTAGGCAAGGTTGCGAGCGTTCTCGAACGTGTCGCCCAGAGCGGTCACGGCAAGCACGCGGCCACCATTGGTCACGAGCTGGCCGTCCACCACGGCAGTGCCCGCGTGGTACACGGTCACGTTCTCCATGGCCTCGGCATCGGCGATACCGGTGATGACCTTGCCCTTCTCGTAGCTGCCGGGATAACCCGTGCTCGTCAGGACAATGGCCACGGCCCACTCGTCACGCCAGTCGAGCTCAATCTGATCGAGCTCGCAGTTGGCACAAGCCAGCATGACCTCGACCAGGTCATTCTTAAGGCGCGGCAGCACGACCTGCGTCTCGGGGTCGCCAAAGCGGGCATTGAACTCCAGTACCTTGGGACCGGCAGGCGTGAGCATAAAGCCGCCGTACAGGCAGCCGCGGTAGTCGATACCCTCGGCAGCAAGCTCGGCCACGGTCTGCTCCATGACCTTCACCATGGTGGCGTGCTCCTCGTCGGTCACGATGGGCACCGGGCTGTAGACGCCCATGCCGCCGGTGTTGGGGCCCTTGTCGCCCTCGAGCGCGCGCTTGTGGTCCTGCGAGGTGGCCATGGGGCGCACGGTCTTGCCGTCGGTAAAGGCCAACAGCGAGCACTCGGGGCCGGTCAGCATCTCCTCGATGACCACGGTATTGCCGGCATCGCCAAAGGTGCCGCCAAAGCACTCGCGCACGGCCTCCTCGGCCTGCTCAAGTTCGGTCGCCACGATAACGCCCTTGCCCGCGGCAAGGCCGTCGGCCTTCACGACCAGCGGGGCGCCCTGCTCGCGCACGTAGGCGAGAGCCGAAGCCTCGTCGGTAAACGAACCATAGGCTGCCGTCGGAATGCCCGCACGTTCCATGAGCTGCTTGGAGAACAGCTTGGAGCCCTCCATCTGGGCGCCCTCGGCACCCGGGCCAAAGCAGGGAATACCCGCCGCGCGCACGGCGTCGGCCACGCCCGCCACGAGCGGAGCCTCGGGGCCAATTACCACGAGTCCGCATCCGTGGCTCTGCGCAAACGCCGCCACGGCCGCAGGATCGCAGTCGTCGAGAACAACGTTCTCGCCGCAGCTCGCGGTGCCGCCGTTACCCGGCGCGATGTAGAGCTTGCCGGCGCGCGGTGATGCTGCGAGCTTAGCTGCCAAAGCATGCTCACGGCCGCCGCTGCCCAACAACAGGATGTCGATGGTTTGAGTGTCCGCCTTCAAGGGTGCCTCCTCTATGGATGAACGGCCCGCTCCGCGCGAGCCCTTTGCAAGCAAATATACCCCTCGGCCGCCCGTCCGGGCTGCAAAGGGGTATATCGCAATAACCAAATAGTCCCGATTACTTCCAGAATCGGTTGATGATCTGCTCGCGACCAGCGCCAACGCCAATGAACGTCACGCGGGTGTGTGCCAGATCCTCGATAAACGCCACGTAGTCCTGAGCCTCCTGCGGCAGCTCCTCAAAGCTGCGGCAACCGGTGATATCGCACTTCCAGCCAGGGAGCTCCTCGTAGATGGGCTTGGCATGCTCAAAGCGCACCTGGTGTTCGGGCACGCTCGTGTAACGCTCGCCATCGACGTCGTAGGCAACGCACACCTTGATGGTGTCGAAAGCCGAAAGCACGTCGAGCTTGGTCACGGCGATGTCGGTGAGGCCGTTGACGCGCGAGGCATAGTTGGCGATAGGGCCGTCAAACCAGCCGCAACGACGACGGCGACCGGTGGTCACGCCGTACTCATAGCCCTCCTCGGTCAGCGTGTGGCCGGCCTCGGACTCATAGGAAAGCTCGGTGGGCATGGGGCCCGAACCGACGCGGGTGATATAGGCCTTCATGACGCCCAGCACGCGGTCGACGTTCTTCATGCCCACGCCAGAGCCGGTGATGGCACCGCCGGCGGTGCAGTTGGAAGACGTCACGTACGGATAGGTGCCGTGGTCGATGTCGAGCAGCGTCGCCTGGGCGCCCTCAAACAGCAGGTTCTTGCCCTCATCGATCATGTTGTTGAGCAGCAGGCTCGTCTCGGTGATGTAGGGACGCAGGCGCTCGGCCATCGGCAGGTACTCGTCGCAAATCTGGTCCACGGTGTAGGTGGGCAGGTTGTAGATGAGCTCGAGCTCGGGGTTCACGCGGGCGAGAGCGGTCTCCAGCTTGTCGCGGAACAGTGCCTCGTCCAGCATGTCCTGCATGCGCAGGCCAATGCGCGCCATCTTGTCCTGATAGCACGGACCGATGCCGCGCTTGGTGGTACCGATGTTCTTCTTGCCGAGCTTCTGCTCAAAGGCGCCATCCAGATCGATGTGGTACGGCATGATGACATGCGCGTTGCCGCTAATCTTGAGGTTCTTGGTGGTGATGCCGTCGGCCTCGAACATATCGATCTCCTCAAGGACAACCTTGGGGTTGACGACGCAGCCGTTACCGATCACCGACACGTGATCGGAATACATGATGCCGGAGGGCACCTGGTGCAGGCCGTACTTCTTGCCGTTGACGACGATGGTGTGGCCGGCGTTGTTGCCTCCCGAGTAGCGCACGACGGCATCGAAGTCGCCGGCGACCAGGTCGCAAATCTTACCCTTGCCCTCATCGCCCCACTGGGCACCGACCAAAACGGTTGACGGCATGTTTACTCCTTACATTCATGGACTGTCTACGCGCCACGCCGGCACGCAGAAGCACAAAACATTCCCAGTATACCCGTGCAACGGGCGCCTGTCCTACTCCTCGGCATGTGCCCCATCAAGCTCATAGAACTTGGTGGATGCCGGCAGGAACATCAGATCGACGTCGCCGATCGGGCCCGAACGGTTCTTGGCCACGACGATACGCGTAACGCCCTCGTCGGGTCGATCGTCGCGCGAGGCCTCGGCCTCGTCGGCGGAGCGGTCCAAGAACATAACGATATCGGCGTCCTGCTCGATGGAGCCCGATTCACGAAGGTCGGAAAGCTGCGGGCGCTTGCCGGTACGGGATTCGACCTGACGCGAGAGCTGCGACAGCGCGATGAGCGGGATCTTGAGCTCCTTGGCCATGATCTTCAGACCACGCGACATCTCCGAAACCTCGACGGTACGGCTCTCGGAGCGGCGTCCCGGCGGAGGACTCACCAGCTGCAGGTAGTCCAGGATGATGATTGCCTTCTCCTTGTTATGGAGCATGCGGCGGCTCTTGGCGCGAATCTCGGTCACTGTGGTGCCGGGCGTATCGTCAATCAGAATATCGAGCTTGGACAAGGTCTGCGTGGCCTCGTTGATATTGGCCCACTGCTCGGGGCTAATGCGGCCCATGCGGAAGTCACTGATCGAGATCATGGCGTAGGCGCAAATCAGACGCTGGGCAATTTCTTTGCCCGACATCTCCAGCGAGAAGAAGCCGACGGTATAACCGGCAGCGGCAGCGTTGAGCGCCAGATTCAGGGCGAACGACGTCTTACCCACAGCAGGGCGGGCGCCGATAATGATGAGCTGGCCCTCGCGGAAGCCCATGAGCATGCGGTCGAGTGACGGGAAGCCCGTGGGCACGCCCGCAGCCTGACCACCGGCCTGACACACTTCCTCGGCCTCGTTATAGGCCTCAACCATAAACTCGGTCAGCGTCTTGTAGCTCGACTTGACCTCGCGTGCCGTGACCTTGAGCAGCTTGCTCTCGGCTAGCTCCACGACCTCCTTGGTGTCGGTGGGGGCGTTATATGCCAGCGCGTTGATCTCGTTGGTGGCGCCGATCAGCTCGCGCAGCATCGAATCGCGACGAACGATGGCGGCATGGTGCTGCCAGTTCACGAGCGACAGAGTCTGACCCATCAGCTCCAAAATGTAGGCCTCGCCGCCCACGGCATCGAGCTTGTTGATGCTTCGCAGGTAATCGATCAGCGAGATGGAGTCGATGGGAATGCGGCTGTTGTACATATCGACCATCGCGGTGTAGATGGTCTTATGAATGGGCCGGTAGAAATCATCGGGCTGCAGCTCGACCTGGGCCTCTTCGACCACCTCGGGCGATAGCAGCATAGCGGCCAGTACATTGGCCTCTGCATCTTGGTTTTGGGGAAGACCCAACTTTGAGCCGCGGTCCTCGACCGTCAGCCCCGTCTCCCTATCGTCATATGCCATGAGCATCCTCATTCATATCGCTTGCGAGCATCCATAGTATCAGCCACGGTCCCAAAACGCGCCGCGCGCCGCCAATCATCACCGAACCAAACGGATGAACGGTCCTGTATATAGGACTTCGACGCAACGTTCACCATGACACTCACTCAGCGCAAAAAACAAAAGGGCGCCCTGGTTTCCCAGAGCGCCCTTCTTAGAACAAGATTGTTGCGTTGCAGCAAATGCTACTCGGCAGCAGCCTCAGTCTCGACCTCGGCGGTCTCGGCCTCGGCGACCTCAGCGGCCTCCTCGACCTCAGCCTCGGCAGCGAGCTCCTCGGCGGTAACGCCGACGAGAACGACAACCTCGGCCTTGATCTCGCGGTACAGCGAGATGGCAACGGTGTGGGCACCGGCAACCTTGATGGGCTTACCGAGCTCGACGCGCTTGCGGTCGATGTCCATACCGAGCTGAGCCTTGATGGCGTCAGCGATCATAGCGGCGGTAACGGAGCCAAAGAGGATGCCCTCGTCGCCGACCTTGACGTCAACGGTGACCGTCTTGCCCTCGAAGGCAGCCTTGGTCTCGTTGGCAGTAGCCAGACGGACGGCCTCGCGCTTGGCGATGTTGTTGCGACGCTCGTCAAGCTGCTTGAGGTTGCCCTTGGTGGCGGCAACAGCGAGCTTCTTGGGGAACAGGAAGTTCTCAGCGTAACCCTGAGCGACCTCTACGACGTCACCCTCGCCGCCCTTGCCCTTGATCTCATCGAGAAGAATAACCTTCATGATGCGTCTCCCTTCTTAGCCGCGGTCGCGGTTGCCACGAGAGGAAACCACGGGGACGGTGTACGGCAGGAGAGCCATCTCGCGGGCGCGCTTGATGGCGTTGGCGATGTCATGCTGATGCTGCGTGCAAGCGCCAGTGACGCGACGGGGCTTGATCTTGCCACGGTCGGTCATGTACTTACGGAGAAGCTGAGTGTCCTTATAGTCGATGAACTCAGTGTTCTCCTTGCAGAACTGGCAGTACTTACGACGCGGCTGACGTGCAGAAAAATCATTAGCCATGTCAAAATACCTTTCATTTGGCAACTTCGGCGAACCGAAGCCGCCTCTCACTCAAAAATAGGTGAACAACCCTTAGAACGGGATGTCCTCATCGTAGACGTCGACCGCGGGCGGCGTAGCCACCGGCGCGGCAGGACGTGCTGCGGGCGCGGGAGCTGCGGGGGCGTAACCGCCCTGATCGTAGCCACCCTGGCCACCACGGGAGCTCATAAACTCGATCTCATCGACGATGACCTCAAGCTTGCTCCGGCGCTGGCCGTCGCGCTCCCAAGAGCTGTAGCGCAGCTTGCCCTCGATCGCGACCTTGTTTCCCTTTGCCAGGAAACGGCTCACGGCCTCGGCGCGGGTGCCGAACATGGTGCAGTCGACAAAGTTGGGATAGTCCTCCCACTCGCCAGTCTGCGCGTTGCGGCGACGATCGTTCACGGCAACGCCAAAGGACAGAACCTGGGTTCCGCCGGCGGTGGCGCGCAGCTCGGGATCGCGGGTGAGGTTACCGGTGATGTTCACTCGATTGATGCTCATAACTCACTACTTCCTCTTGGGGCACAAGCCCAGTCCAAAACGACAGTCTTACTCCTGGTCGTCGCGACGGACGATCATGTGGCGGACCACAGCGTCGGTGATGCGCAGGACGCGATCAAGCTCGGCGATCTGGGTAGGATCTGCGTGGAAGTTGATGAGGGTGTAGTCACCATCGGTGAGGTCGTTGATCTCGTAGGCGAGCTTGCGCTTGCCCCACTCGTCAACGGAGTCGACCTTGCCAGCGCCCTCAGCGATCGTGGTATCGATACGCTTCATAACAGCGAGACGAGTCTCGGGGTCGAGCGACGGGTCAACAAAGAACAGCAGTTCATAAGCCTTCATATTGTCACCTCCTCTGGGCAAATGTGGCTTCAGGTCGTGAAGGTGCGCCTGAAGCAGGAAAAGACTTGGTCATAATATCTTTCAACCTCCCAGGCTGCAAGAACATGCAGCTACAACCTCATGACCTCCACATATGCCCATACTCACACGGCACTTCATGCGTCTTCCAACCAAATGCTGACCAAATGCTTGACGGATCTGTGGACAAGATACGGCGCTGCGGGGACAAACCAAATCAAACCACAGGTCAGCACTTGCAAAGCTGTGGTCGCGAAATGCATACCAGTGGTTCGCAACACCGTTCAAAGATTTTTAAAATTGCTGTCACGTCGTATATAAATACCCATTTTGAACAATTTGCCGCATGCTGCCATGCTGGCCAGAGCCCGTTTTTGGCCTCCTGGATCCCGTCACGAAGCCAAGCGGGTTGATTTCCGATCTCAGCCGAACACATTGAGCAAATAGGCCGTTCCCGCACCTAGCCGAACGCCCCCGCTGCCCCTCCCGGGGCCCGGGGGCGGCATTTTCCCAGTTGAAGGAACGGTGGAGATGTGTTTCGATGGGTCCGGTGGCCATGCTCCGCCCGCCGCCCGGCGCCTCTTCCCAGACTCAGCCGGACGGTCGGTCAGTCTATCCCGTTTTCCCTTAGGCTAGGACAGCGGGG